>CALAVD010000372.1 GCA_937892085.1 uncultured Prevotellaceae bacterium | reverse complement strand
TTAACTTCGCATCTGCTCGAAAACAAATCAAAAACATCTCAAGTTAATTTATAGAACCCACCTTTAAAGTTATTGACAGCATAATGGTCAATAATGTGAACTTTAGTGGCATGGGAAATGTTTCCTTGCTATCAGGCACTTCATTAAAGCCAGTGAAATGCTCTCGTTCATTGAGCGATGATCACATAAGCATTATCGTGACACAGGCACTTCACGACGCTGAGGCAGGAACAGTTCATGTTTCGCCTTTCATTTCAAATGGCGAGAGACGCGTGCGTGATGCCCTTGTCGAGGCTGGATATCCCATCATTCTTCTGGTAGAAAATGGGCTCACTTCATTCTCAAAGCCTTCAGGGAAACTCTTTGATGCCTGTGCCAATGGGAAACTGCTTATCCTTGCACCATGGGAACACCACACTCAAAAGGTTTGCAACCTTCGTGAAAGGTTCTTGGCTCTCAATGAGCTTGCTGTTAGAATTTCTTCTACTTCTGCAATGTAGAAAGCTTTTTTTAAAAAAAATCACGAGCCCAGGTTCTCTCCCAGACTCGTGATTCTAAAAAAATACTTGAAAAGTTTTACTTTAGCAACTTGGTTGTGGTGCGGGTGCCGTTGTCGTAGGTGGTAACCACGATGTTCACACCTTGGAATGGCACATCGCTCTCAATGCCCATCATGTTGTAGTACTTGACGCTGACAACCTTGCCTGCATGAATGTTGCTAATGCCAGTAAAAATCTCCTGCATGTCTATTAGACCTTCAAGAGGATACACTTGATATAAGTTGCTTGCATCCTTGGCAGATGTCTTCTGGACAAGACCAATAAACCGATATTGATGGCCTTCTGTCAGCTTAGTTGTTGGATTATTGCTGTCATTATACAAACTGAAATCAACATTTATCCCACCAGTGAATCCTGAAGTAGGAGGAACAATAAAGGTGTTATCCCCATCCCATTGTGCCCAAATAATCTCGGCAATCTCGTTCGCCTGAGGTTCGGCAAAGAAGAAATTATGGTGGGCAGTGCTATGAGAAGACTTAGGCATAAAGTTCACCAAGCAGTAAGTGTTAGGGTCAAAGTCGCCGTCTTTGTCGATTTCAACAACCTTAGCTGCATTTAAACGGCGGTTTGGCGCCGCCTCAGCCACTTTACCTGTTGCCTCAATTCTACTGGCTGCGGGCTGAAGTTCTGGAGCAGAAGTCGCTTCTATTGCCACCCAGTTGCTATGACCAACATAAGTTTTGTCACGATAGTGAAGCTTCATAAAGTCTTCTTCGCCTTCAGCTGGAGCCTGCTCAGCAGCACCATTATCATCTTTAGCATAAATGGTACCAGCATTATCGACATAGGCTACAGTTAAAGGATTGGTGATATGATAGGTGTACTGGTCGGTTACTTCGGGGAAGTCTTTCAACTCAGCATACTTAAACAATCCACATGGCACTGTTGAATAGCCCTCATTACCACTAACGGTTCCGGAGGTGACTTTATTCCAGAAACCGACCTCACCATCTTCATTTACACACAACTTGTACATATTGCCCATATTTGTGGCGTTATAAGTAACCTTAAAATAACCTATGCCACCTTCAGTACAGTTGTCGTATTGATCACCACTGTTCGCAGCTCCAGTATAGCAGTGGAGACGATGCCCATATTTATTAAATAGCACTGAATTAGTTTTGGTATAATCAAGATTCCAGGGTAACAGGATATTGTCGGTGGGTTCTTGCGAGGTACTCTCAAGAACTACTGCCAAGTCACCAGGAACAACTTCATCTGGTTCAAAAGGAGTCATAATAGTTGTGCCATCGGCTATTTCATTGATTTCATAAGCAGTTACCTTATCAGGGTTCTTGATCTTATAAGAGAATGAAGTGCGCAATGTAGTGTAGTATTTTCCTGTTTTTGAGTCCTGAATAGTAGGGTTAAAAGCGAAATACTCATCTGAGTCATCAATGGGTTTCTTATTCCAGATGTATTCATTTGTTGTGCCTTGTGTCTGAGTCACACTAATTTCTCCGTCTTCATTAATAATATAGATGTTTCCCAAGTTTTGCTGACCTGATGCAAGACCTGTATTTTCCAAATTCACAGTTGGATTCATTACAAGCCTATAATAACTGTCATAATTCATTTGTTGAGCATCAACTAAAAGTTTTGCTGCTCCTACATAGTTTCCAGCTGATGATGATTTTCCAGTATGATGACACATATAACCCTCTGTAATATATCCTACATTAGTTCCTTGGGCATAAAAGTTTTTATTAGATGAATCATGCATGATTACTTGGCCTGGATCATAAATGTCATTGCTCAATGAGAAATCTTGCGATAAAAAATCTCCCGCTTTATTCAAGGCATTAGCTTTACCGGTAGAATTGGTAATATTACTATATCCGCCTGCGGCTGTCATAACAGTTGTA
>CALAVD010000371.1 GCA_937892085.1 uncultured Prevotellaceae bacterium | reverse complement strand
GTGCTGGCAGCTCAATGGTGGGTTTGTAACGACCCTCACCTATCCAGGGCAGTGCACCCGAGCGTCCGCTGTGCTCGGTCTCGGTTTGCTCGCCATTCTCTTTTATGGCGACTACTTGCAGGTCCCATTTCTTGTCGAAGGGTCCGCTGATAGCCCAGTCGTGAGGAATGGTGACTTCCTGCCAGTTATTACCGTCGCGACTGAAGTTCCAGTTGCTCAACTCAATGGATTTAGTGGCTTGAGCATTGCCACTTAGTGCCATAATTGCTGCTGCAATCGATATGAAATGTCGTAGTGTCATTATTGATGTTTGTTGATTTTAATTGCAAAGATAACACAAAGATTTCAGATAACGCTGCAACATGGGCAGAAAAATAGGGAAATAGGAGATAATAATGTACATCGCTACCCTCGGTTAATGGCAATTAGGATTTGATGCATTTGCAGCTTTATTGGATAAATCATAGTCAAGTGTCAACACACACTTTGATTTTCATGAGTTAACTATAATTAATAAAATAGGTAGGCTGATTTGTAAAATTTTATTGAGTCCACTTTTTAAAGTGCACTCGTTCTTATAATACAACTGCTTATGCTCATGCAAGTAGTGTTACGAATCTTGTGTTAGGAACCAACCATTATGTGACAAGTCCATCGTTTAATCTTCCTGTAACATGCCTTAACAGCTCCACCTATGACAAACAGGCGATTGTTATTGAATATATCGACATGGTGGCGATAGTTAATTCCACAAATTTCCCTGATGCGAACTTTCGCAGTTATCTTAGCACAAAATTCGGCAGTTATATAACTCGCAGTGAGGTGAATAGCACCACAACAATCGATGTGTAGAGCAAAAGCATATATAACCTGCAGGGTATTGGGTATTTTGACAAATTGCAATATCTGTATTGCCAGAACAACTATCTCTCGTCGCTTCCTTCATTGCCGAGCACTCTCAAATTGCTTAACTGTAGTCAAAACAACATTACTTCATTGCCCACGTTGCCATCGGCACTTACCACCCTTCAATGCGCTTATAACCAGCTTTCATCGTTGCCTTCTATTCCAAGTGGGTTGACATTACTTGTTTGTAACAATAATAAACTCACATCACTTCCAGCATTACCTTCATCGCTCGTTTCACTCTACTGCAATGACAACCAATTGACCAGCTTGCCAACGATACCATATAATGTTGAGAAGGTAATGTGCGGTAATAATAAGTTGACAACGATTTCTGTTACAGGGTATACGAAACTGGCAGAGCTTGATTGTGCTAATAACACTTCGCTGTCAACGCTCTATTGCTACAACAATGTATTGACCACCCTTAATGTCTCGGGATGTAACGCATTGAGCATTATTGATTGTCATGGAAACAATCTTTCTACTCTTGGCACTCTGCCAGGCTACTTGACTGAGCTTTATTGTAATAACAACAATCTCACATCTTTGTCAACGCTTCCCAGCACTTTGAAGAAATTGAATTTCAGCTATAACAAGGTGCAAGCGTTCCCGTCGGTGAATTATCCAAGCCATTTAGAGACGGTCTATTGTGGAAATAACTTGTTCACAACCCTGGCGATAACTTACAACATGTATTTGACGTTTGTTGATTGCAGCAACAACACTTCATTGATTAATCTTGATTTCGGCAAAAATGCTTTGACAGCATTTGTTATTTCGGGTTGTAATAAGATAAAGACTCTGGATGTTGGTGAAAACCAACTCACATCGCTCCCTACGTTGCCTTCCACATTGACTTCGCTCTCGTGTTATCGAAATCAATTCACCACACTTGATGTTACTAGAAAGAATAATTTGCAGGAACTCAATTGCTTTGGAAACGTGAATCTTACCACACTCAGCTGCTATAGCAACGCTTTGACATCGCTCAACTACAGCGGATGTACAGCACTGAAAACCCTGATTTGCTCAAACAATCAGCTCACTTCGCTTGATGCACTGCCAAGCACTGTGACGAAATTCATCTGTTCATACAACCAACTCACCTCAATGCCCACATTACCCAGCGGATTGCAGGAGCTTGGATGTTCTGACAACCGACTCACATCTCTGTCGCTGCAAGGCTTGAACTCGCTTACCAGTCTGGTAATCTATGATAATCAAATCAAAGAGGCTGCGATGGGGACGCTTGTCAATAGTTTGTGCACTATCCCTGCCGGCAGCACTGGCACTTTCTTGGTGCTTGGAGGAAGCGGCGAGGGCAATGTGATTACCGCATCACAGGTAAAGACCGCCCGCAACAAGCGCTGGATACCACAAGAATACAAGAATGGCGAGTGGGTTGATATTGCCTCGGGTTCTGTCCCCGGCGACGTGAACGGCGATGGCGACGTGACATCCGCCGACATCACCGCCCTCTACGACTTCATGCTCAACAACGACAGCAGCCACCTCGTGAACGGTGACCAGAATGGCGACGGCGAAATTACCTCGGCCGACGTCACAGCTGTCTATGACGTGATGTTAGGGCAATAATTAATGCAGAATGCATAATTCATAATTCATAATTCATAATGGCGTTTGATACTGGATGGGCACACTTCGTGCTTAAAATTAAATGAAAATTGGAATTAAAATTTGCTATCGGTGACTATGAAATTTTATAATAAATTTTAATCAAATTTTAAGCTAAGCGCCTCCTCTGAATCAATGCATAATGCAGAATCACAAAACGGCGTTGCCACTTTTGTGGGTGACGCTGTTTTTCTTGTGGGAGATGAACTTCTTCATGCACCTCCGTGCGCCTCTATGCAGTGGTGGATTTAGAACTTTGCAACTTGGTTGCAGAAATTTCGCCTTATCTTTGTGCCAAAAATAGAAAAATTATGGCACATAATCATCATTCACATTGCGACTGCTGTGACCATGAGCATGGTCATGAGCACGAGCATCACCACGAGCATCACCATGAGCATGGCGATTTAAAGAAGTCATTAATTCTTATCGCCATCACGGCAGTGCTGCTTGGCGTGGCGGTGTATATCGAAAAGACGTTTAACCTGGCGACGTGGCAGCTGTTGCTTGTCTATCTCGTGCCTTACCTGCTCATAGGGCACGAAACTCTCAAGGAAGCCGCCGAGGGGCTGGCTCATGGCGATGCCTTTAACGAGCACTTCCTGATGTCGGTGGCCACCATTGGCGCGCTGTGCATAGGCTTCCTGCCCGGTGCCGAGACGCAGTTTCCTGAGGCGGTGTTTGTGATGCTCTTCTTCCAGGTGGGCGAACTCTTTGAGGGCTATGCCGAGGGCAAGAGCCGCGACAGCATCTCGCACCTGATGGACTTGCGCCCCGATGTCGCCAATGTGGAGCGAGATGGCATGGTGGCGGCTGTGGAGCCTGGCGAGGTGGAGGTGGGCGAGACCATAGTCGTCAAGCCTGGCGAGAAAGTGCCGCTCGATGGCGTGATTACCGAGGGCTGCACATCGCTCAACACTGTGGCACTCACTGGCGAGACCGTGCCTCGCGACGCCAGCGAAGGCGATGAGGTGGTCTCGGGATGCGTGAACCTCTCGGGAGTGATAAAAGTGCGCACCACCAAGACTTTTGGCGATAGCACGGTGTCGAAGATTATCGACCTCGTGGAGCATAGCAGCGACAAGAAGGCCACGACCGAGACCTTTATCACACGCTTCGCACGCATCTATACTCCCATCGTGGTGCTTGCTGCAGTGCTGCTGGCTGTGGTGCCTACGCTCTTGGGCGGAGAGTTTGCCACATGGCTCTATCGCGCCTTGATGTTCCTGATAGTGTCGTGCCCCTGCGCACTGGTGATAAGCGTGCCGTT
>CALAVD010000370.1 GCA_937892085.1 uncultured Prevotellaceae bacterium | reverse complement strand
CCTCTTTGACAGTAAATGTTGCATGTAATGCTTTTATATCGACTTCTCGATGTTCCAGACGAACGCCCTCAGTCCTAACTTTGGGGTAGCGAGGTCCATCTCGTGGAGTTTCTCGAGCACGGTATCCACTCGCTTGTCTTCTACCACGGTGAGAATGCCTTGCACCAGCGAGGGCCACGCGTGAGTGCCGTAGTGTGGGTCACCCGTTGAAGATCCACGTCCCACCACATCGTTAAAAGCTGTGAACCCACGGCATCCACTCTTGTAGAGCATTTCGATGATTCTCTCGTAGTAGGCTTGGTCAAATGATATGAATATTGCTTTCATATATTATATGTGTAAAGATTATACTTCTTGTTTTGTTGCGTTATTGGCGTGTGCCTTGCGCATTTTCTTGCGATTACGCTTGATGCCGTTGTAAGCAAAGATGGTGTACATTGTGGGCACGAAGAGCAGTGTGAGGACAGTAGAGAATGTTAAACCGCCAATCACCGCAATACCCATAGGTCTCCACATCTCGGCACCCTCGCCAGAGCCAATTGCCATAGGCACCATACCGAGGATGGTTGTCAGCGATGTCATGAGCACTGGGCGGAGACGTGACTTGCCACCGTCGATTACGGAGCGTCGTACACTCATGCCGCGTTCGCGGTTAAGTGTTATGTAGTCGATGAGCACAATACCGTTTTTCACCACAATACCAATCAACATGATAGCTCCAATCATCGACATGACATTGAGGTTAGTGCCAGTCAACAGCAGGATGAGGACAATGCCCGAGAATGCAAACATGATAGAGCTCATGATGATGCCTGGATAGGTGAACGACTCAAACTGCGACGCCATCACAATATATACCAAGATGATAATGAGGACTGCCAGCATTCCCAGGTCGCCAAACGAGTCTTGCTGATCCTCGAAAGAACCGCTGAGCTGGATGGTCACGCCTGGTGGCAGATCGATGTTGTCGATAGCAGGTTGAGCTTCGGCAATGATTTCACTCATGGGGCGGTCTTGCACAACGGTAGAAACCGTGATGATGCGCTCGCGGTCTTTACGCTCAATGGTAGGAGGCGAGAAGCGCTCCACAACTTTACCCACTTCTTTGAGCTTGATGCCTTGTCCCATGGCGTTGTAGAGGGTAATGTTCTCGATGGCCTCCAGCGACTGACGGTGCTCGGGATCATACATCACCTTGATGTCGTACTCATCACCGTCCTCACGGAAGTAGCTTGCTGTGTTACCATTGATGCGGTTACGCACGTAGGTTGCAGCAGTCGAGAGGTTGAGGCCATATAGAGCGAGTTTCTCACGGTCGAAATCAACCTGATACTCGGGTTGGTAGTCGCTGCGGCTGATGTTGATGTCGGCAGCTCCTTTCACCTTCTCAAGAGCACGTTTGAGCTTCTGAGCCACACTATCGGTCTCGGTGAAGTCATAGCCATAGATTTCATAATCCAGTGTGGATTGTCCGCTCATGCCTCCACCTCGCGAGCCACCCACGTTAACGAGTGCCTTTTTGAGCTCGGGGTATTGCTTGAGGTCTTCGCGCATGAGTCCGGCAATCTCGGTGATGCTGCGGTCGCGCTCGCTTGGGTTTACAAGACGTATGTTCATCGATATGATGTGCGAGCCGTTGTTCTGCATCGAGCCCCATGTATTGTCGCTACTTGCTTGTCCCACAGTGTAGTTAAATACTTGAATTTCGGGGTATTTCTCGGTCCATTCTTTGTAAAGCCGCTCGCACACGTCTTTAGCCACCTCAACTCGTGTGCCAATAGGCAGCTCAAGGTTCACACCCAGGCGGCTGTTATCCATGGTTGGGAAGAACTCGCTACCCACAAACTTCGTCAGGAACATTGATGCTATAAATATGCCGAGGACAACCAGTGATGTTATCCAGCGATGACGCACGCAGTGAGTGAGCAACCACGCGAAACCGTCGTCAAGTTTGTCGAGGAATTTCTCGATAGGTCCATAGAACTTGGTGAACATCTTGCTCTGTGTGCGCTGCAAGCGAAGCATGCGGCTACACAGCATTGGCGTGAGCGACAGTGCCGCAGTGGTAGAGATAATCATCATGATTGTCACCATCCATCCCAGCTGACGGAAGAGCACACCAGTCATACCCGTTACCAGTGTCAATGGGAAGAACACCGCGATAAGTGTCAATGTAGAAGCGATTACCGAAATAGCCACCTCGTTGGTGCCATGCACCGCAGCCTGTTTCGGTTCAGCACCTCTCTCGATGTGTGTCGTCACATTCTCGAGCACCACAATGGCATCGTCAACCACCATGCCGATTGATATTGACAACGCCGATAGCGACACGATGTTAAGCGTGTTGCCTGTGGCATACAGATAGATGAACGAAGCGATAAGCGAGATTGGGATGGTGAGCACGATGATGATAGTGGCCCTCCATCGTCCCAGGAAGAAGAACACCACAATCACCACGAAGAGGAGCGCATAGAGCACAGTCTCAACGAGTGAGGAGATTGTGTTGCGAATGTTGTCGCTGGTATCCACGATGTAATCGAGGTGGATATCAGTAGGCAGGTTCTTTTGAATCTGTGGCAAAATCTTCTTCACGCGGTTGGAGATCTCTACCGAGTTGGCACCACTTTGCTTCTGGATGATAATCATGGCGCCACGCACGCCGTTGGTGAACGTCTCTTGCGCACGTTCCTCGAGCGAGTCGTCGATGCGCGCCACATCGCTAAGGTGGACAGCGGCTCCATTAGACGCTCCCACAACAATGTTGGAGATTTCTCTTGGGTCGTTGAACTCGCCCTCCACACGCAACGCATAGGTCTCGTTGCCGATGTCGAAGGTGCCGCCTGGAATGTTGCGGTTCTCGGCACCGATAAGCGATGATATAGTCTCGATGCTCAAGTGGTAGGCCTCAAGTTTTAGCGGGTCAACATAGACGTGCACTTCACGCTTTGGGGCACCGCCAATCGACACCGAGCCCACACCATCGACACGCGCTAATGGGTTGGCAACGTTCTCGTCGAGAATCTTGTAGAGACCTGGCACGCTCTCATGGGCTTGCGCCGAGAGCAGCACGATAGGAATCATGTCGGTCGAAAACTTGAAGATGATGGGAGTGTTGGCATCATCGGGCAACATGCTCGATACCATGCTCAGCTTGTCGCGCACGTCGTTGGTTAGCACGTCGATGTCATAGCCATACTCAAACTCGAGCGTTACGATTGATACGTTTTCACGAGAGTTAGAGGTAATGTGCTTGAGGTGCTCTACCGAGTTGAGAGAGTTCTCAAGCGGTCGAGTCACGTTTTGCTCAATATCTTCGGCACTTGCCCCGGCATAGGTTGTCATCACCATGATGGTGTTGGTGTCGATGTCGGGCATCAAGTCGATAGGCAATTTCTTGAGTGAGAATAGACCCAGAATCACAACCGCCACAAAGATGAGGATTGTTGTTACCGGGCGTTTCACCGAACTGGAATAAAGACTCATAAAGGGTTATATTATGATGTTTGTGTTTCTATAATTATTGTATTTATGGGAGAGGCTCGCCGAGGTTTTACTTTTTGTTGATTTTCACCTTGGAACCATCGTGGAGTTTTGATTGTCCTGCAACCACCACGCGGTCGCCGTCCTTGAGTCCGCTCAGGATTTCGTAACGGTCGCTCAGGCGCATGCCCAGCTCTACCTCGGTGTAGGCAACAGTTCCATCCTCTTTATATACATATACAAATCGCTTGCCCGAGCCTTGCATCTTGACGATAGCCTTGTCGGGGACAACGATGTGGTTTTGAGTGCCATAGTTGAACTTGACACGTGCAAACATACCTGCACTCACCTTGCCAGCACCGTTGCTGATGGTGACTTCAACTTGGAAAGTGCGTGTCTGCTGGTTAATCTCGGGGTGAATGAGATAAACCGAGCCGTTGAATGTTTCTCCTGGAACGGCATCGAGAGTAACAGTCACTGGCATGCCATTCTTGATTTTTGAGAACTCCTCCTCATTGACGTTGACGATAACCTTGAGAGGGTTCATCTGCTGAATGGTGAGGATAGCACCCATTGGCAGGTCGCCGGCATCATAGTTGCGGGCGCTGACCACACCGCTGATGGGGCTGGTGAGTACGGTGTTTTCCTGCACGGTCTGCATCGAACGCTGGCTTGCACCAAGCGAGGAGCGGCTGGCTTGGAGTGATGCTTTGCTGGCGTCGAGTGCGCGTTTGCGAGCTTTCAAAGACTCTTGTGCTGCGTCGTAGGCTGCTTGCAACTGGTCAACGGCTTGCTGTGTGCCACCACCAATTTTCACAAGCTCTTTGGCACGGTCTAAGTCCTTCTTTTGCCTTGCGAGGTTAATTTCCTCACTTTTGAGAGCTGCTTCCTGGCTTGCGAGAGCTGCGGCTTGGTTTTCCACGCCAGCCCTTTGTCCAGCGATAGCGCTTTCTTGGTTTACCGCCGACACGTTGTCGAGGATTACCACTGCTTGTCCTGCTCTCACATTGCTACCCACGTCAACGAGTATGCGCTTGATGCGGTTACCTGTAGATGACGAGATGTTGTTAGTCTTGAAAGCCTCTACCGTAGCAGAGTATTCACTTGTCTCGTCAACATCTTCGGTGTGAATGCTTTGCAATTCTACTATGGGTGTCTCATCGACATTTTCCCCTTTTTTGTCCTTCTTGCCCGAGCAAGAGGGAAGTAATGCAGCAATTAAAAGTAATGCTGTGAATGATTTGTAAGTTTTCATCTTTATCGTTATTCGTTATTCGTTTATCGTTGTTCGTTTATCGTGGAAGGTGGAACGTATCTTCCCTATCCACTCTTCCCTATCCACTCACTTTTGTTTATTGTTGATTTCGTTGCTAACTCCATATTTCTCAAGAGGCGCATTTCCGAGAACAAGCTCGAGGTCGCTTTGCGACACGAGTAGGTTGTAGATAGCCTGATAATAGGATAGACGTGCTCCGAGCAGAGCATTTTGTGTGTCTTGAATTTGAAGGAAAGTGCCAACACCGAGTTTAAAACTCTCTTGCATGATGTTGTCGCTCTTCTCGGCGAGTGCCACGCTGGCGGCATTACTTTCAATCTGCTTGAGGTTGCTCTTGATAGAGTTGAGTTGTGTTTGCACTTGGGCGCTTAATCCTCGAGTGAGGTTTTCGCGTTGCCATTTCATCTCTCTCACAGCGATCTCGGCTTGCTTCTGCTTGTAATAGCGCTGTCCTCCCGAAAATAGGTTCCATGACAGGGCCAATCCTGCTTGTGAGTAGGGATTCCAGTTGAAGTTCTTGAAAGGACTGCCGTTGTTCATCGAGTTCCACATGTAGTTGATGGTGCCCGAGAGGGTGGGCAACCACGACATCTTTTGCACTTTGAGCGCTTGCTGTAGGTACTCGGTTTGCAGGTCGAGCTGTCTCACATTGGTGTTGTTCACTAATGAAGTGTCGATGCTCATGGCGTAGTCATACATCATCGCCTTGTAGGAGTCGAGCGTTTCGCTTGGCTCAATGTCAACGTTCACGTCCATGCCCATGAGCACCTTGAGTTGCAGCTTAAGGGCATCAATAGAGTTTTGGGCATCGAGAATAGAGGGCTCGAGTGTGGTTGCTGCCACGCGTGCGCGAGTCATGTCATACTCTGATGCCACACCTATCTCATATTGCTTTTGGAAGATTTCGGCAGTGAGCAATGCCGTCTGGTGGTTGGCCTCTATCACTCGCTTGCTGTCGCGTGCCAGGAGTAGCGCATAATAAGCGTTCTTGACTTGGTTCACGAGCGAGAGCCGTGATGAGCGTGCCTTCTCAATGTTTTGGAGAATCTGGTTGTCGCTTAGCTTTATCGACTTCCACAGGGTAGGCACGATAATTGGCAATGAGCCTTGAAATCCCACGCTGTGCTGGTTGTCGGTACCCACCTTGAACTCCTGGTCCATCATCACCATCGTCTGCTTTGCGAGGGTGCGTGAGTAGTTGGCGGTGAAGTTTACTTGCGGGAACAACTGTCCCAAGATTTCTTTCTTGGAGTAATCAACGCGTTGAATCTCCATATCGGCGACAATGATTGAAGGGTTGTCGCTCAGAGCAATGCGGATGCATTCGTCGAGAGTCACATTGAGAGCCTCGGCATTTGCGGCTATTGATGTTGTTGAGAACACCACAGCCATGAGTGCGATTTTGATGAATTTGTTTAGATACATATTATAATTGTTTAGTTTTCTCTGTTGGAAAGGTGTTTCTGCACGTAGTCTTCAATTATCTCTTGACCTCGTGCTGTTGCCATGCCGCGCATGAAATTCAGGAATGCGCCGTCAAAGATTTCAGTCGCGGTGTATTCCGGGAAGGGGAAGTCCTGCATGTGATTGATGTTCTTCATGTTGTTGTTGAACAGGAAGGCGGCAATCTTGCACTTGATGCCAGGTAAAGCCAAGCCTTCTTCTTTAGCTTTGTGTATCACATTGGCGAGTGATAGCATGTGGTTCACCTCTTGGGCTTTGTATTCCTCGAAGACTTCGGGGTAGAGCCGCTTGATGTCGCTCAAGAATACTGTCGAGGTCTTTTGGATCAGTTCGCGGGCTACGGTATAAACCCGCATCAGCGCCTCAAAACTATTTGACGCCTGTTCAAAGATTTCAATGAATCGGTCGTTGTAAAGTTCTTGGCTATACTTGATTACGTCGCTAATGAGATTGTGTTTGTTGGGGAAGGTCTCATATAGGGTGCGCTTCGAGATTCCACAATCGCGTGCCACCATGTCCATAGTCACCGATTGAGGCCCGATGCTCATCATCAAGTCCATTGATTTTTTTAAAATTTTCTCTTTTAAATCCATTTTGCAATAGATGATATAAATTTGGCTGCAAAGTACGCAAAAAACTTTTAAAACCCCAAAAGTTTTCTTGGTTCATTTCTCGTTTTTTTTTGGAATAGGATGTAATGGTGAATATTTTTTATACTTAATAAAAATACTAATGCGCTAAAAAATATAGAAAAAGGAGCGAATTTTATAGATAAATCCCCGCCAATCGATTGTTTCTTAAAAAAAATTAATTAATTTTGTACTCGAGAAGTTTTAAGTTGTGAATTAAATTCAACCATCAATGATACACTATTAGCCATTATGAAATCGCAATCAAATATAAAAGATGTGTTGGCATTCTTGCGCATGTTGGGAGCCAACAATGACCGCGTCTGGTTCAAGGCACATAAAGAGGAATATTACGACCCGTTGCGTGGCGCCTGGGAGCAGGATATGGAGCGACTTATCGCTCTCATGTCGGAATGGGATGAGAAAGCGCGTGGACTTGACGTGAGGCAGGCGGTGTATCGCATCTATCGCGACATCCGTTTCTCGCACGACAAGCGCCCCTACAAGCAGTATTTCAGTGCTGTAGTGGGCCGTGGAGGCAGGCATTGTGTGTCGAGCGGTTACTACGTGCACTTTGAGCCTGGCCACTTGATGCTGTGCGGCGGTGTGTGGTGGCCAGCAAAAGATAAGCTCGATGCGTTGCGCCGACTAATCGACGCCGAGCCCGAGGAGTTCACGAAGCTCATCACCGACAAGCGGCTCATGGCATCGGGATTTGGCTTTGAAGGCGAGACGCTGAAAAACGTACCCAAGGAGTATCCCAAAGACCATCCCCTTGGAGAATACCTGAAGCGCAAAGAGTATATCCTCGTCAAGCATCTTGATGAAGACTACTTCGATTGTGAAGATTGGGTGCAACGCGTCAATGATGACTTCAAAGTGCTGAAACCGCTACACGACTTCCTTGACTATGTCTATGACGAGTAACAATAGAGGCTGACGCTAAATTTTAGAATGAGAACAAAAAGTGTCCTGATTGCATTTAGTTGCTGCCTATCACTTTGCTGCTCGCTGAGCTGCCGTCGCTGTAGGTAGTGACTTTTATATTCACTCCTCCCCATGGTGTGCTGCTGCGCATGCCTGCCATGTTGACGTATTCAATTTTCACGATTTCTTTATTAAGGTCAATGGGACTTATATTGCTTGCAGGAATGTGAAGGTTAAACCATTCAATGTTTGCCATTAGTGATGATTTGAGCCTGTCGATCTTTTGGTCGAGTGTGGCAGTATTGGTGTAATTCCATCTTATCTTCTCTAACTCATAGGCATCGTAGCAAGGCATGAGGTGTTCATCAATATATTCCATCCACGACTGCACTTTTAGAGGATAAAATTCTTTCCAAGCCTCTCTCACGGCGACCCAGAAATCCTCATCTTCAACCAGCTCTCCTATCCAGTGAGGGGTGAAGCCATAGGATGTCTTCATCTTGAAGGTAAAGTCGGTCTTCTGCCGCATGTTGCATGAGAGGTCCCACAATGGTCCTGCCACCCATCGAGCATCGTCGATCCAGTCTTTGTGTAGATAGAAGCTGCCATGAAATCCGTCGCTGTTGTCAAGCACCTCTTGAATGATAAAAAAGCGTGCCATGGCATCGACGTCAATCATCTGCTCCCAAGTGCTGTGAGCTTTGTCGCCGTCGTAGATGGCAGTGTTAATGGTCATAAACTCATTGACTAACCATGTCTTCTGCGCTTGAGAGAGACGCTCAGGAGAGTGATAGGTGATTTCATGTGACTGGAGGGTGTTGGTTAGTTTTGTCAATCAGTTTCGTAGAGCGATCTGTCGATGACCAGCGGCATGCGCTTGCGCTTGAAGGCTGAGCGGTGGTGGCGTGTGAGCACTCGCTCAACCGTTTCGGCGCTGTAGGCATCTACAAGACGTTGCATCTGTTGCTCATCGTCGCCGTGTTGCAGGTAGGTGTTGAGGATGTCGTCAACATCTTCATAGGTGTGTCCTGGGGCTATCTGCGCCATGTCGCCACCGGCTGCTACGCCGTTGCCGTCGGTGGGCATGATGTCGTAGGCGGCTTGCAGAGCCTTGTGGCGTGGGTCATTGTCTTTGGGATAGCACTCTGTGAAGATATATTTGCATAGCTGATATACCTCATGTTTCCACAGTCCGCCAATGGGGTTGAAGTCGGCGACATCGCCATGAATGGTCCAGAATCCCAGGTTGTGCTCTGTGAGGTTGTCGGTGTCCATGACCAGTCCGCCCGTCACCGAGGCAAGGTTATAAAGGTAAATCATGCGCAGCCGTGCTTTGATGTTGCCTTGCGAGATGGGAGTGGAAGGATAGCGTTGCTCGCAAGTGGCTTTTAGCAGTAGATATTGGGCTTGCAGGTTCTCCACCCAGTATTCATTGCAAAACGCCTTCATTGCCATGCTTGCCGAGTCGTTCTCTTCGACGGAGTTGGAGGTGCAAGGCATGCTCACACCTATGAACTTAAACTGCTGCTCAGGGTATTGATTCACCACTTCGTGGCAGATGGCTGCTGTCACCGTGGAGTCAAGTCCGCCCGAGAGTCCTAATATCATTGTTTTCAATCCGTTTTCTGTGAGATATTTAGCCGTGTAGCTAACCATGGTCTCAAACGCTTTCTTATAATTCATAGTGTAACAGAGTTAAGATGATGATTGATTTTTCTGCAAATTTCGACAAAATACTTTAGGCATGCAAGTTATTTTTACAATAAAATTTTGCAAATCGAAAATATGATTTTATTTTTGCAGAACAAACGGTTATCATCATGGAGCAACGAGAAATAATAAATGATATTAATAATAATGTGGAGCAAGAACCCGAGGCTAAGGTGTGGTATGCGATTCGCGTGACTTTCAACCGTGAGATGAAGGTGAAAGACGACCTTGACTTGCGGGGCATTGAGAGCTTTATCCCAATGAAGTATGTGATGGCAATACGTCGAGGCCGTCGCGTGAAGAAATTGGTGCCCTCAATCCACAACCTTATCTTTTTCCACATAGAGCCGTCGGTGATGAAAGAATATAAAGCCACCACCAAGCTCCCTATCCGTTACATCATGAACCCAGCCACCAAGAGACCCGTGGTGGTGCCCGAGCGTGAGATGAACAATTTTATTGCGGTGGCAGGCACCTACGAGGAGCAGTTGGAATATCTCACTCCACAGCCAGGGCAGTTCACCCGTGGCGATAGGGTGCGCATCTTGGGAGGACCCTTCGAGGGCGCCGAGGGCGTTCTCAAGCGTGTGAAAGGCGATAGCCGAGTGGTGGTGAGCGTGGAAGGCTTAGTGGCTGTGGTCACCACCTCGATTCATCCGTCGCTGCTTGAGAAATTGCCTAAAAAGAAATAAACTTCCAATCGTTGCTGGCATTCCAAAAAAAGTGTGTATCTTTGTAGATTAAAACAAAAAATAGGGTAAAATGAATCAGAATAATCAGAAGGTTGCTTTGATAACAGGCATTACAGGTCAGGATGGTAGCTATTTGGCGGAATTGTTGCTTGAGAAGGGCTATGAGGTGCATGGCATCATTCGTCGCAGCAGTTCTTTCAACACCGGTCGCATTGAGCATCTGTACCTCGACGAGTGGGTGCGCGACATGCGTCAGCAGCGACTCATCAACCTGCACTACGGCGACATGACCGACTCAAGTTCGCTCATCCGCCTTATAGAGACCATCAAGCCCGACGAGATTTACAACCTCGCCGCTCAGAGTCATGTGAAGGTGTCGTTTGACGTGCCAGAATATACTGCCGAGGCCGATGCTGTGGGCACGCTACGCCTGCTTGAGGCAGTGCGCATCACCCACCGCGAGAAGTTGACCAAGATATACCAGGCGAGCACGAGCGAGCTCTACGGCAAAGTTCAGGAAGTGCCTCAGAGCGAGACTACACCATTTTACCCGCGCAGCCCATACGCTGTTGCCAAGCTCTACAGCTATTGGATAATGAAGAACTACCGCGAGAGCTATGGAATGTACACCGCTAATGGCATCCTATTCAACCACGAGAGTGAGCGCCGTGGCGAGAACTTTGTGACTCGCAAAATCACCTTTGCAGCCGCTCGCATCGTCAATGGCCTTCAGGATAAGCTGTATTTGGGAAACCTCAATGCGAAGCGCGACTGGGGATATGCTCGCGACTATGTGGAGTGCATGTGGCTCATTTTGCAACAGCCCGAGCCTGACGATTTTGTGATAGCCACCGGCGAGTTCCACTCGGTGCGTGAGTTCTGCACGCTGGCGTTCCACTATGCCGGCATTGAGCTCGAGTGGCGTGGCGAGGGTCTCGACGAGAAGGGTGTTGACAAGGCCACTGGCCAGGTGATAGTGGAGGTGGATGAGAAATATTTCCGTCCTGCCGAAGTGGAACAGTTGCTTGGCGACCCAACTAAGGCAAAGACTCTGCTTGGCTGGAACCCACACAAGACTACCTTCGACCAGCTTGTGAAACTCATGGTTGACCACGACCTGCAGCACATTCGCAAGGTCTATCATCTTTAATATAATGCACAATGCATAATGCACAATGCATAATGCACAATGCATAATGCACAATG
>CALAVD010000369.1 GCA_937892085.1 uncultured Prevotellaceae bacterium | reverse complement strand
GTGTTATAACTATATAAATAACTTATGAAATAATAAATTTATTGCCTTGATAGCATAAATAATTATCCACAGCTCTGCTATGCGAGAAATGTGCTTCCTCGCAAAAGAGCGTGCAAAGTTACAAGAAAAACGGCAATAAGCCAAATAACAGACTTATAAAAATCAAAAAGCAGGAGCAATTTAGAAAAATCAGATGCTGTAAACAGCTAAAATCTGCTTCAAGTGTTCATTGGGCGAGAAGCGCGCTATAGCGGCTTCTTTAATGGCTTCGTGATTCCAATCGACCGAGAATGCCTTCTCTATTGCCCCGGTCAGTTCCTCCCTGTGACCCGAGGTGAAGGCGATGCCGTTGTCATCGCTGAGCAATTCGGGAACACCTCCAATGCGCGCTCCCACAACCGGTGAGCCGGCACATAGCGACTCAATGACACTTAACGGATTGTTTTCATACCACTCGCTGGGCACTACCGAGAAACGAGCCTTACCAAGCAATTCGGCCACTTGCCAGGCATTTTGGTGCCCCAAGAACTCGATGTTGTCGTGCTGGGCATATTGCTGCTCTAATTGCTGCTTTAGTGGCCCATCACCAGCGAGTTTGAGTGTGTAAGGCAATTTAGATGCCACATTGAGCAGCGTTTCCACGCCTTTCTCGGGAGACAGCCGTCCCACATACACATAGTAGTCCTCTCGGCCAAGATTTAACGAGTTGAACAGATCCAGTTTCTCGGGGTCGATGTGGTTGCACACCACATGAAGCTTGCTTTGGTCAAAATCGTCTTTCTTCATCTTGCTCGCCATAAACTGGCTGGGGCAGATAAAGGCATCGGTCACAGCTTCGAGCTTATAGCGGTTCCACTTGCGAGCCTCCAACCAGGCCATAGCGCTGGCTGCCAAACTGCCTTTCATGCAGCGGTTCTTGAGCACTGGCATCTTGCCGTGCCCTATGCACCGCTCGCAAGGCTTTCCGCCAAGCAGGCACGAATAAGAGGGGCACACGAGTTTATAGTCATGCAGCGTCCACACCACACGGCACCCACGCTTCTTGGCAAGCTGTGCCAGCACTGGCGAGAGATAAGAATGGATATTATGCAGGTGAACGATATGGGGCTTGAAATCATCGAGAATCTTGTTGAACGCAGGCTTGATGTCACCCCACCCCATGAGCCGCTTGGCGGCTTTCAACTTATCGCATAAAGATCCGGCAAAGTCCACTTGTGATGGATAATAATTGTTCCATCCCGAGTCAATGTTCTCAGGATATTGCATAGCAAACACCGCCACGTCGTGGTCATGAGCCTTGAGCAACCTCTCCAGGTTCATCGCCACCACACAGTCACCACCACGGGCATAGTAAAACTTGTTTGCTATGAGAATGCGCTTTTTCTCCATCTTTCTAAAAAAGTGTGCAAAATTACATTTTTTTTCTCTTTACTGAAAGAGAAATGTTCACTAATTATTCATTAATATCCTAAAAGAGTCATATTTGAAAGATTTTTTATTACTTTTGCAATTGAAAAATGGAAAATAAGGCACTCAAAATATTGTTTATTCCCAACTGGAGAGTTAATCGTCTCAAGAAAGACGACATCTCTTTACAGGCACCCGACAAATATGTGACTGAGATGCCCTACTGGTTTTTCAAGCATTTCAAAGAGCAACCCACGGTTGAGGTCATTGATATAGGCAAGGAAAACTGGTGGCGCAAAGTAGAACACAAAATAAAGTTCTACATCTCGCAGCCAGTCAAAGCCTTCGTGCGTCGCAACCGCTACGATGTAGTGGTATCACATGGTGCACAGAGCGGACTTGTTTACGAACTATTGACATCCTTTGCCCGCAAGAAACCGCTACATGTGATGTTTGACATTGGCGGCCTTAACGGTGCCCGCATCAACAAGATTGAAACGCCGCTCATAAAGTTTGCCCTCCGAAAGTCACCGGTGATAATCGTTCACTCGTCACGCCAGTTGGAGTTTTACAAGCAATATTATCCCAATCTCTTCCAAAAAGCGCATTTTGTGCCTTTCGGCACCGATTTCGACTTCTTCGGTGGAGAGTGGAGAGTGGAGAGTGGAGAGCATGTATTGCTTAGTGTGGGCTATGCCAAGCGCGACTTCAAGACACTGTGCGAGGCTTGGAAGCGAGCCGATGTGGACGATTACAAACTCAAGATAGTTGGCGACAACAGTCTCGCTGGCGAATACAGCGACTGCCCAAGCATTGAGTTCTCAGGCAAAATTCCCATCTCCGAACTGATGAATATCACAAAACGATGCGCAGCAGTTGTGGTGCCTTTGCCCGAATTCATGTACTCTTATGGCCAAATGACTATTTTACAGTCGATGGCAATGGCGAAGCCCATGATAGTGACCCGCACAACCTCGACCGCCGACTATATTGATGAGGCACCTGGGCTGATGACAGTAGAGCCCGAAGATATTGACTCAATGACGTTAAGCATAGAGAAAATGTGTAACTTGAGCGATAACGAACTCAAGCAAATGGGCGAGAAAAATCAAGCATACGTGAAATCTCATTTCAACGAAATGCACATGGCGGAGAAAACAGAAAAAATAATCACTAAATACTTACAGCGATGAAAAAGAAAATAAAAATAATTATGCTCGTAGTTTTGGCTATTGCGCTTGCTTCAGCCAGCATGAGCGCACGCACTATCGAGATAAAAATGAGCCAGTGCCCTAAACCGATTGCCGACTATGTTAACTCGGCGGTAAAAAATCTCTCTTATCAAGACCACGTCATCCTCAATTTCGACAAGGCTGGCACCTATGAGATTGACGGCACAATCCACATTGAGTGCAGCACCACAATCAAAGGCGTAAGCTCCAAGTCCACAAAAGTCATTGTCAGGGAAGGGAGATTTGACAACGGCAAGAGTAAGATGCTTGATGACTGCTTCTTCGGAATAAGCACTGGAGCACCAAGCGGCACCACAAAGAATAAGATACAGTTTGAGATGCGCGATATCAGGTTTGAGACCGCCCCTCACAAGGGGATATGGTGGGAAGATGCCGAGAAACTGCTTGTAAAAGTGTATGATGCCGACAAGTTAACTGTTGACAATGTTGTGTATTATACCTGCGATGCCACTATCACACATCTCGACCTACGCGATTGCTCCAACATTGTGGTACAGAATTGCACATTTGAGAACTATAACAACACTATCACCGGCGGATGCCTGTGGTCACGAGGAGCTCAACATAATGTGGTGATAAAAAACAATTCCTTTAAAAAATATGGCAATGATGAGGCTTTAGCAATATGGGGCGGTAATCACGACTACGTCTCAGAGATGAGAGACATCACAGTCGAGGACAATGAGTTTCTTTATGAGAATAAGACAAAGTGCAAGAAAGATTACCCCATTCATGTGTTTATTGCCTTTATGCATAGCGAGGATGAGAAAATCAAGAAAGAATGCATCGTTGATAATGTGTATTTCAGGAGTAATAAAATCACCATGAATGCAAATATCTATAGCAACTTGCGGCTCATATTT
>CALAVD010000368.1 GCA_937892085.1 uncultured Prevotellaceae bacterium | reverse complement strand
CCCTATTTCGTGAGGAACTTGCTGTTGATGTAGGCGTTGAACTGCTCGCGGTAGCTGTCGCCAATGGGCACGTCGATTTCGTCGCCAATTGAGATGCGGTTCTTGCTTATCTCTCTGATCATCTTCAGGTTGACGATGTAGGAACGGTGAACACGCATGAAGCTGTGGTTAGGTAGGCGCTCCTCCATCTTCTTCATGCTCATGAGCACGATAATGGGTCGAGAGTAATCCATTAGATAGATGCGCAGATACTCGCTCATCGCCTCCACATAGCGGATGTGGCTGATGTTGATGCGCACAATCTTGTATTCGGTCTTGAGGAAGATGGCGTCGTCTTCGTCGATTTGGCTCACCTCCTGCAAGGTGCGTATCGCGTCATAGTGCTTCTTGATTTTGTCGCTCGCACGCTTGAGTTCTTCAAACCCGAAGGGCTTGAGCAAGTAGTCGATGGCATTGAGGTGAAACCCCTCCACAGCATACTCGCTATAGGCAGTGGTAAACACTACCATAGGCGGGTTCTCGAGAGATTTCACGAAGTCCAAGCCATTGAGTTCGGGCAGGTTGATGTCGCAAAAGATGGCATCAATCTTCTCATTATTGATTATCTCTCTTGCCTCTATAGCACTCTGGCAGCATGCTACGAGTTCAAGATAAGGAATCTTCTTGATGTAACTCTCCATTTGCTGCAAGGCAAGGGGCTCATCGTCAATAACTAAGCAATGTACCATAATTCATTTAGGATGTTTAAATATTGTTGTCATTATTATCTTCACACTTCATCAGCGGGATGTCCATTGTGACGCAGTATTCCTTCTCGCCATCGTTGAAGTCGAGCGAGTAATTGTCGCCAAAGAGCAGGTCGAGGCGGTGGCGTATGTTGGGCAGTCCCACGCCACTCGACTCCGTGACTTTGGATTTTGCCCTCTTGGGATGCTTGCTGTTGCGGCATTCCCAATTCAAGCGGTCCTCGCCATTGTCGGTGGTGTAACGATGCGCTTTGATGTGTATGTAAGAGGCCTTGTTGTAGCTCACCCCATGCTTGAAAGCATTTTCCACAAAGGAGACGAACACAAGCGGTGGCACGCAGGTTTCAGTGCCATTGTCGTTGTCGTTGTCGTCGTTCTCGACGGTAAACTCCAGCTTGTCGTTGTAGCGCAGACGCATCAGGCTCACATAGTTTGCCATGAATTCCTCCTCGCGTGCAGCCCTCACAAAGTGGTGATTGCTCTCATAGAGCACATAGCGCATTAGTTTCGACAGGTCGATGATGCAGCCTTGTGCCTTCTTGGGGTCGATATCCACAAGGGCATGAATGTTGTTGAGGGTGTTCATGAAAAAATGTGGGTGCAACTGATATTTCAGGTGTTCCAGCTGCTGCTCGGTGTTCTCGTTCTCCAGTTCCTCGAGTCGCTGCTTAGCGCTCAGGGAGTTGACATACAGCTTCACGCCGATGTTGGTGCCCAGGCCGAAGAGCAGAAGGATGAACGACATGATATCTCGGCGCTGGAATGGCGGCGGCGGGGTTTTAGGGCCTCCTGGCAACTCACCTTTCTGGAACTGTGGAGGCGGGGCCACCTTGCCGTTAGCATCATGCTGCATCGCGATTTGTGGAGGCTTTGAGTCGGGTTGGCGTGAGCATTGGTAGAACTGGAACACGCACACGAGCACTATCACGCCAGCTATGTAATACCATTTTTTGTGTTTATACACCAGCCAGGGTGCAATCACCACGTCATGAATAGCAAATGCTATGATATAGACGATAAAAACTTTCCAGCTCATGAGCAGGTCGTTCTTGAGGAAATTGACGTCGGTAATGTCATGATTATGAAACAAGGCACTGAAAGTGGGTGCCAAGAATATCATTACCAGCAAAATTGCATAAACAGTGTATTCATATTTGTTGAACCTGCTCTGTGATTTCATGTTTAATTTTTTGTCTTTAGGTTTGCATTAAGCTACAAATGTAGTAATAAATGTTGTTACCGCAATCTTTTTTCAATAGAAATAACTTTTTGTTCAATGAAATCAAGTTTTCATAGTTATTTTTAGAATCCACCTTTAGTCCATTGATGGCCTCCTCTCTGACCCTCAACAACCACATTTTATAAGATTTTTAAAATTAATTTCCCAAATTGTTTTTAAATTAGACAAATATCTATTACTTTTGCACCGCAAAATTAAAAACCAAGATTTTTATACACATTTTCACATAATATTATGGCAAAGAAAAAAAATCAACCAACCCGTACCAAGCTGGAAGAAATCAATGATTCGCTGTCGGGTATCGAGCAGAAGTTTGAGCAGCACAAGAACCTTATTTATATCATTGTAGCCGCTATTTTAGTTGTTGCTTTAGGCATTTGGGCATACGTGAATTTTGGCTATGGCCCAGAATTGGAAGAATCTAAGAATGAGATAGCCAAAGCCGACGACCTGTTCCTCAAGCCAGGACAGCAAGCTCAGCAAGCAGTTACCACCCAGGACTCTACCAACGCTTTGCAGGTTTATGAAAATGTAGCAAAGAAGTATGGCAACAACCTGATTTTCAAGAATGGCAATGGCAACCTTGCTAAGCTTAGAGCTGCCCAAATCCTTTATGCAAGAGAAAAATATGCTGATGCACAAAAGTATTTGGAAGACTATTCTCCTAAGGGCAAGATTATAGGTCCCTTCTCACAGGCTCTGCTGGGCGATTGCTATGTAAACCAAAACCAGTATGACAAGGCTATCAAGGCTTATGACAACGCCATCGACCTCTCTAAAGAATCGTTCTGGGAGCTCATCTCTTGGCGTGAGATCGTTCTGTGCCTGCTGGCTCTCGCCGCTCTCGCATGTTTCATTTACTACATGAGAAACAACGATGACGCCAAGCAGCGCCGCATGATGCTGATTTCGTCGGCTATCATCTTCCTGTTATCGGCAGGCTTCCTCACTTACTTGTTAGTGAAGAACTGCGATAAGGGCTTTGAGCAAAAGGAGTCTATCGCTTATGCTTTGCAAAAGAAAGCCACTGTTCTCGACGCTCAAAAGAAGTATGACGAGGAGATTAAGATCTACGAAGAAATCGAGGCTAAGTACTACGGTCCTGGCAGCATGTCGATGCAAATTGAGCGCGCCAAAGCTAAAGCTGGCAAATAAGAGTTTTCATATTGTGACACATTCAATATAAAAAATGAAAAGTTGGATTAAGCGACTTGTCGCCTTATCCAACTTTTTCTTTAATTACCCCCTAACACTTTAATCCTTATCAAAAATGGAAACAAGATACAAACGCATTCTACTCAAGCTCAGTGGCGAGTCGCTGATGGGCAAGCAGGGATATGGCATCGACCGTGAGCGTGTGGACGACTATGCCGAGCAAATCAAGGAACTCGTGGACGCTGGCGTGCAGGTGGCTATCGTGATAGGCGGTGGCAACATCTTCCGTGGCCTCTCAGGGGCTACACAAGGTTTCGACCGCGTGAAGGGCGACCAGATGGGTATGCTCGCCACAGTGATCAACTCGCTGGCGCTATCGTCGGCTCTTGAAGCTCAAGGGCAACCAGCGCAGGTGTTCACCGCCATCGCCATGACCCCAGTGGGAGAGCATTACACCAAGTGGCGCGCCATCGACGCCATGAACCAGGGCAAGGTCGCCATCATGTCGTGCGGCACCGGCAACCCCTTCTTCACCACCGACACCGGTAGCACGCTGCGTGGCATCGAGGTGGAGGCCGACGTGATGCTCAAGGGCACCCGCGTTGACGGCATCTACACTGCCGACCCCGAGAAGGACCCCACAGCCACTAAGTTCGACACCATCACCTACGATGAGATTATCAAGCGCGGTCTTAAAGTCATGGACATGACCGCCACCGTGATGGCCAAGGAGAACAACCTCCCCATCCACGTCTTCAATATGGACGTGAAAGGCAACCTCAAGAAAGTTATCACCGGCGAACCCATAGGAACCGTAGTAACTCCTTAACATTTCACACATAACACTGCAAGTGGGATTAGAGTGCAACAGCGCTAATTCCACTTGTTTTAATGATGGCAGCACGAAGAATTTAGTTATTTATTGACTGAGTGGATTTTTTATGGGGTGCGATGTTGTGTGATTATGAAAAAATGCGTATATTTGTGGGCTATAAAGTACACTAAATTATGACAATACACGAGGCGCAGGAGCGCGTGGACCACTGGATTAGGACCTACGGGGTGCGTTACTTCAATGAGTTGACCAACATGGCTCTGGTCAGCGAGGAGGTAGGAGAGGTGGCGCGCATCGTCGCGCGGCGCTATGGCGAGCAGTCGTGCAAGCCCAGCGACGAGGACAAGGACCTCGCCGACGAGCTTGCCGATGTGCTGTGGGTGGTGATGTGCCTCGCCAACCAAACGGGCATCGACCTCGATGCGGCCCTGGAGCGCAACTTCGCCAAGAAGACCGCACGCGACGCTTCTCGCCATAAAAATAACGATAAATTAAGTCACAATGCATAATTTACTATAGGTGGGTTCTATAAATTAATAAAATGTTGAGATGGGTTCTTGGCTGTTTTTGTTTCTTTTCGGCATCTGCTTCGTTAAATCCTTGCAACATAGCCCGCTATGCCGCTGCTGCTTTAACTTCGCATCTGCTCGAAAATAAATCAAAAACATCTCAAGTTAATTTATAGAACGCACCTATATAATGTAGAATCTATAGAACTTCTAAATAAAACTAAAAACTAAAACTATAAATAACTATGTCAGAACAAATTATCCCTAACAAGTATTTAGCTGCCATCAATGGCAGCAGTGTGATTGAAGATGACGCCAAGGTAAGCGCCGAAGTGGCTAAAATCATCGAGGAGCATGCCGCTGAGAACAACACTGCCCAAGTGCAGGAGTTCCTGCTCAACACCGTGGACCTGACCACTCTGAGTACTACCGACAGCGAGCGCAGCGTGGCGGCCTTCACCCAAAAGGTGAACGACTACTGGCGCAACTATCCCGACCGCAAGAACGTGGCAGGAATTTGCGTTTACAGCAACTTCGCACAAGTGGTTCGTGCCAACCTTGAAGTGAGCGACGTTGACGTGGTGGTGTGCAGCGCCAGCTTCCCCGCTTCGCAGGCTCATCTTGAGACCAAAATCGCCGAGACCGCCCTTGCCGTTGCCGATGGCGCCGACGAGGTGGACATCGTCATCAACATGGGCTACTTCCTCGATGAGGCCTACGAAGAATTGTGCGACGAAATCAGCGAAATCAAGCACGCCTGCCACGGCAAGATGCTCAAGGTAATCCTCGAGACGGGATGCCTGGAGACTGCCGCCAACATCAAGAAGGCATCAATCTTGGCGATGTACTCGGGTGCCGACTTCATCAAGACCTCGACCGGCAAGATGTATCCCGGTGCTTCGCTCGAGGCTGCTTACGTCATGTGCCAGTGCATCAAGGAATACTACGAGAAGCACGGCGTGATGGTAGGTTTCAAGGCTGCCGGTGGCATACGCACCACCGAGGATGCAGTGAAGTACTACACCATCGTGAAAGAAGTGCTTGGCGAGAAATGGCTCGACAACCGCTACTTCCGCATAGGCGCCTCAAGCCTCGCCAACGCCCTCTTCCAGTCCTTCACAGGAACCGACAAGAAAGCGTTTTAAGAGTTCACCGCTTCGCTAGTTCGCCGCTCAGCCTCACGGCTTCGCTAGTTTGCCGCTTCGCCTGTCGGCTTCGCTAGTTCGCCGCTTCGCCTGTCGGCTTTGCTAGTTGTCCGCTCAGCAAGCTGAGCTAGTTTACGAGTCTAGGAGTCCAAACCAGCGAAGCGATAAACTAGCAAGCGCAGCTTGCGGCAAACTAGCGAGCAACGCGAGCGGCAAACTAGCAAGCTCAGCTTGCGGCAGACTAGCGAGCAACGCGAGCGGCAAACCAGCAAGCGCAGCTTGCGGCAAACTCACTTAACACTTAACACTTATATTATGAAGCTTTTTCTCCTCGATGCATACGCATTGATTTTCAGGGCTTATTATGCGCTGATGCGCAACCCGAGGTTTACCTCTAATGGTGTTAACACGTCGGCAATCTTTGGGTTTGTCAACACCCTGCAAGATGTGCTCAAAAAGGAGCAGCCCACGCACGTCGCCGTGTGCTTCGACCCCCCAGGTGGCACCTTCCGCCATGAGGCCTACAAGGAGTATAAAGCCAATCGCGACGAGACTCCAGAGGACATCAAAGCCGCTGTGCCATATATCAAACGCATTATCGAGGCCTACAACATCCCCGTGATAGAGGTGCCGGGCTATGAGGCCGACGACGTGATAGGCACACTGGCGCACATGGCAAGTGAGCACGGCATGCAGACCTACATGATGACTCCCGACAAGGACTTCGGGCAACTCGTGGGCGAGAACGTGAAAATCTACCACCCTGGGCGCAAAGGCCGCGAAGCTGAAATCTTAGGCATAGAGGAGATTAATGCAAAATATGGCTTCACTAACCCGCTGCAAGTCATCGACCTGCTGGCTCTCATGGGCGACTCGGTTGACAATATCCCCGGTTGCCCGGGGGTGGGAGAGGTGAAAGCCAAGAAGCTGATTCACGAATTTGGCTCGGTGGAGAACTTGCTCGCCAACACCGACAAGCTCAAAGGCGCCCTTCAGCGCGACATCACCGCCAATGTGGAGCAAATCAAGTTCTCGAAGTTCCTCGCCACCATCAAGACCGACGTGCCGGTGGAGTGGGACGAGGAACTGCTGCGCCGCAAGCCCGCCAATATGCACAACTTGGCAAAAGTGTTTAAGGAATTAGAATTCCGCTCCTTAGCAGTGCGCATCATCGAGCACGGCGAGGCCAACGTGGGCGTGAAAAATGCTCCTGCCCCTGCCGAAGCCCTGAAAGATGTGTCGCGCGCCGAGCTCGAGATTGTGAACCATCCCAAGAAAAATCCGCTGCTACCCTCGCTCTTCGACGACCTCGACACACGTGACCTCGCCGAGCAGGAGCCCCAAGTGGTGGAGATGGAGAATATCGATTCCCACGACCACAACTACCGCCTTGTCGCCGACGACAGCGAGGCGGCACAGTTAGTGGAGGAGATTGTCGCCGCTGGCGAGCCAGTGGGTGTGTGTCTCGTGGCAGACGGCGACGAGGCGATGCGTGCACACCTCGTGGGCATTGCGGTGAGCAGCGAGCGCTACACTGCCGCTTTTATGCCTCTCGACGACATGGGGTGGATGATGAGTGCCGTGACGCCGCTTTTCGACGGCAAGGTGCAGATAGTGAGCAACGACGTCAAGCGCGACATAGTGATGCTCGGCAACGTGGGCATCGACTATGGGGGCGACTACTACGACACCGCCGTTGCCCACTACCTGCTACAGCCCGAGCGCAGCCACAGCACGCGCCACATCGCTGGGGAGGTGCTTAACTATCAGGCTATCAACGTGGAGAGTTTGATAGGAACGAAGGGCAAGAAACAGAAGCGATTTGCCGACGTGAAGCCCGAGAAGCTCATTAACTGGGCATGCGAGATGGCAGACCTCGCCCTCGTCCTGAAACCCGAACTCGACCGTCGCTTAGAGGACAACGGCATGACGCATCTGCTCACCGACATCGAGATGCCGCTGGTGCGAGTGCTGGCGAGCATGGAGATGGCTGGTGCGCGCATCGACGAGAAAGCGCTAACCGAATACTCGTTGAAACTCACCGAGCAGGTCGAAACCCTCGACCGCGAGTGCCACACGCTTGCGGGCATGGAGTTCAACACCGCGTCGCCGGCGCAGGTGGGAGAGGTGCTGTTTGGACACCTGAAAATCGATGCCAAAGCCAAGAAGACGAAGACCGGCCAGTATTCCACCACCGAGGAGGTGCTGATGAAGCTCCGTGACCGTCATCCGCTCGTTGACAAGATTTTGGAACTGCGAGGGCTGCGCAAGCTGCTCTCCACCTACGTCAACGCGTTGCCCGCACTTGTGAACCCTCGCACGGGTCGCATCCACACCACTTATAATCAGACCGTCACCGCCACCGGGCGCTTGTCGTCCACCAATCCCAACTTACAGAACATCCCGGTGCGCAGCGACGACGGCAAGGAGATACGCCGTGCCTTCATTCCTGCCGACGGCAACGTGTTCTTCAGCGCCGACTATTCGCAGATTGAGTTGCGCCTTGTCGCCGACCTAAGCAACGACACTACTATGCTCGACGCCTTTGCCCACGATGAGGACATCCACGCCATCACCGCCGCCAAGATTTACCATGAGGACCTCGACAAGGTGACCGGCGACCAGCGCCGCAAGGCTAAGACCGCCAACTTCGGCATCCTCTACGGCATCTCGGCGTTTGGACTGAGTCAGCGCCTCAATATCCCGCGCAGCGAGGCTAAGATGCTCATCAACGGATATTTCGAGACCTTCCCAAAGGTGAAAGAATACATTGAGCGCAGCGTGGCACAAGCTCGTGAGCAGGGCTACGTCACCACACTCTTTGGGCGCCGACGCATGTTGCCCGACATCAACTCGCGCAACGCAATGGTGCGCAGCTTCAGCGAGCGCAACGCCGTGAACGCACCTATCCAGGGCACCGCTGCCGATGTGATAAAGATTGCCATGATAGCCATCTGTCGCCGCTTTGAGCAGGAAGGCATCAAGTCGCGAATGATACTGCAAGTGCACGACGAGTTGAACTTCGATGTCATCCCCAGCGAGCTGGAGAAAGTGACTCAAATCGTTGTCGCCGAGATGGAAAACGCCTACCACGGGCGAGTACACCTCACCGCCAGCCATGGCTCCGCCACCAACTGGCTCGACGCCCACTAAATTAATGCGGAATCACATAAGATGCTTGAATGGCATTAAGTCGCGCATGGTACTGCAAGTGCACGATGTAAAGGCGGCGTATATCCTACTCAAACAAATCATCCATCACCACTTGTCGCTGGACGATGCCGCTGTGCTTGCCTTGAGCGATGCCGTAGCTGGTGACCATCGTCAAGTGCACGGTCTGTTTTCTCGACAATGTGTTTTTTAATGCCTCGGTGCGGTTTCTTAGTCTCATTTCTTCGTCGCGGTCAATAGTATAGACATCACCGGCAAACTTCATTTCGCACAAGTTCACCACATTGTCTTGCCGCGCAATGAGCAGGTCGATTTGCACTCCCTCATGGGTTGAGTCGCCTTTCACACTCCATGCCGAAATTGAAGACTTCACGCCTCCAATTTCGAGTGCTCGTTTAATCTGCTCTATGTGCTGCCAGCACACTTCCTCAAAGGCTACTCCTCTCCATGCTCGCAGAATTTCGCTTGTGGCATTGTCGGTCATATAGCTGCGATCGTCAGCATTAGTCTCCACATATTTCAGCCAAAAGAGACTGAAGTTGTCAATGAGCTTGTAATAAACTGTTTTAGCTGAAACGCCCCATGGAGTATATGCCATTATGAAATCACTCTCAACGAGTGATGAAAGGGTATTACTCAAACCTCCGCCAAGTGGCAGACCAGTGGCTCGGGCTATTTCTTCTCTTGTGAATCCCGAGTGCCGTGTTGCCAGATGACGGACGATTTTCTTGCAATCTTCGGAATTGTTGAACACGGCATTAAATAAGCGGTTGAACTCATCTTTCAATCGTGGAGAAGGTCCGAACAAAATCTTATCGACGTTTTTCTCGAAACTGTAGCCCTTGTTGAAATAACTCAAATAATAAGGTATTCCACCAAATATCATGTGCGACTGAACAATATCGTAGCGCGAAATTTCGATACCTTCGTTAGCGAAATATTCCTCACATTCCTTCAAGGTGAATGGTGAAAGTTTTATCTCGCTTGTCAAGCGACCATAAAGTCCTCCACGGCTTCGAGACAGGTTGCCGAGAATCCACGATGTGGCACTGCCGCACACTATCACCATTATGTTGTCGCGTCCATTGCACCAACCGTTCCAAAAATTCTCAAAGGCTGAAAGGAAGCCAGAGCGTGGCGTGTCCATCCACGACAGCTCATCGAGGAACACCAGTTGGCGACTGCCGTCATCAACGCTTTTAAGCAGTTGTTCTAACTGAAAAAACGCTTCCAGCCAAGATTTAGGAGGTGCAAATCCCTTGAGTCCATGATTAAGCATAGAGAAATAAAAACTCTCGAGTTGAGTTCTCATTCTACTTGTTCCTTCCGACAAATCTACAGGCGACACGCCAGTGTGTTGGAAGGTCATGCGTCCCTTAAAAGTCTGTTTTATCAAGAAAGTTTTGCCCACTCGATGGCGGCCATATACTGCCACAAACTCCGGGCGGTTACTGCTATATAATCTTTCCAACTCGTTAATCTCTGATTTTCGGCCTATTATATGTTCCATGAGCAATTATATTTTGCCGCAAAGATACAAAAAGTACTTTATTCGGCAAAATATAATGATTATATTCTGCCGAATAGGGGTGATTTTTGAAGCAATCGCCGCAAGCTTATTGAAGCAGCGGCGATTGTCGTTTTGGTGATTAAGATAGCTGTTAGACTGATGTCGAAGCAGCTTCTTTACATATTACTTCAAAACCTTAGTGGCCTTGGTAGTACCATTGGTGTACTCGGTAACAACGATGTTTATTCCATTGAACGGAGTTGAGCTAACCTGACCCATAGGGTTGACATATTTAATGCTCTTAACCTGTGCATTGCAATCGTTGTCGATTGTGTTAATTGCAGTGGGAGTAGTCTCGTAGTAAATTGTCATCTTGGGCAGGAACAGATAGGTGCTGCTGCTATAGTTGGACCATTGGCAGAAACCAAGGCGGTTATCCTGGCTTTGACCATAGAAATAAGTTTTTGCATAGTTGCCTTTCTCGGTCATTTGAGTCTTAATGGCAAGTGCACCACCTTCATAGATATAAGGCTCATTGAGAGTGATGGTGAGCTCGGTCTCTCCACCTTGTGGAGCGATTGTAGCAACCTCAACCATTCCGTCGGTAGCAACCGATGCGTCGTTACCCGTGGCAGTTCCCATGCTCACAGCAGCCTTGCCGCTTGTGAGACTCATGGCAGCAGTGGGGTAGAACTTAATGCCTGTAATCTTGTTTCCTGCGAGCTTGGTAAGCATCTCGGCGGGATAAATCATTTGGGTATTGGTCACTTCAGAATCGAAGTAATAGCCATAAATGGGCAGGTGTTCCTCGGTGTCGGTGCCGTCGCACACGGTAATCTCGGGAGTGTCGGTGCCAGCAGCAGTAATGGGCACCTCTATGATGCCACCTTCACCGCAGTCGATGTTGAGAACAGTAGAGTAATCAGTAGCATCGGTAGGAGCAAACTTCACAGTCACAGTAATGCTCTCCTCGTTACCAAGAGTGGTTGTGGTGTAGTCAACAGTGAAGGGAGCGTCAAGTGCCATAACGGGGGTTACAGCGTTGGCACCGCGGTTAGTGATGGTGAGAGTGAGCTCGCTAACATCGCCCAGCAACACCCTGCCAAAGTTCAGGCTCTCGGGCTCAATGCGCACATCATAGGGCTTGGTCTCTACCTCGTAGATAAAAGTGGTCTTGGGCATGAAAGTGCCAGTGTTGACATATCGCTGGTCGGCATCGCTGTTGTAGTAAGCATAGTTGAGAGGATAGCTATTGCTCATCGACATACCATAGAAATAGGTTGAGCCATCCATGTTGCCAGCTTCGGTTACCAGTGTCTCGATACCGAGGTTGCCACCATTGTACTCATAGGGGGTGTCGAAAGTGATTTCTAATACCGATGCTCCTAATTCGGGAGCAACGACATCGGCTTTTACAACGGCAAGTCCCTCGAGAGGAGTTTCGTCAAAGAAACTCCACGAGTCTTTGCTTGCTTCGCCAATCGAGAGGTTGAACTTGCCACCCTGCATGGTATTGCCGTTGCCAGCAAAATAGTAACGCACTCCAGTGATTTGACCGCCTACCATGTTCTCAAGCATGCTGGCGGTGTAGATAACTTGCGAATGAGGAGTAGCATTGGCTGTTGAGAACCAAGTGGTGTAGATGGGTGCATACTCCGAAGTGGCTGTGCCATTGGCCACTGTTAGAGTTTCAACAGTGGCGTTGATGGATAGAGCACATGCCACTACTGTAACGATTGAAAGGAATAATTTTTTCATACAATTTTAAGAGTTTAAATTAGTGAATAAATATTGGTTTGTTATCTCTTTTTTTGGGTTAGCAGGATATTATATACCGAGGAAATGTCACCCGATGTGATGTAGCCGTCGTTATCAACATCGCCATTGACAATCGAGCTCATATCGTTGTTGAGAAGGTAGTTGTAAAGTGCTGTAACGTCGATACTTGTGACTTGTCCATCGCCATTGACATCGCCATAAATTGCATTGTCCTCAATCTTGATGTTATCGAGGATGACATAGTGATTGAGTGCCGGGAAGGCAAAATCTACCCTGAAGCCAATGCGGGCAAAGCGTGCCTGCTTGAGAGTCTCATCGTTGAGCGATATTTTGTTGTTAACAAAGGCGTTGGTGATTGCCACGGTTTGCAAATCGACTTTTGAGCCATCGGGAAGGACGGCATAGATTGTAAGCTCATTCTCATTGGTGAGCCCCTTCTTCACGTCGAAAGAAAGAACTGGCTGAACTGTGGTCTTAAGGTTGATTTTGCCTGTCTCAAGCTCAGCTACACCATAGGTTCCCGAGGGGCCAAGTCGAGCGGCATTGCCGTCGCCATCCGAGGCGTCGCTGCTGGCACCCAAGCTGGTAGCATCGCTGTAGTCCCACAGGGTGTGAACGGCATTCCCTGTAAAGCTTTCTTCTACGGGCAATTGATAAGGTTCACCAATGATTATATACTTTTGGTAATCGGTGGTAGCACCGGCGATATTCTCAGTGCGCACATAGTAGGGAACAAGATGCTGCTCGCCCTCGTCGGTATTAAGGCCAGTGAAGGTGAAGAAGTTCTCGTCTTGCACACGTCCAATTTCATCACCCACGTCGTCATATTCAACGCCGGCAATCTCACTCACCTTGTTATCGGAGATTACATAGTAAACGAGTGCGGGATTTACATAGCCATTATTTCGGCCTATGCTGTCAACCTTGTCCCACATGAGAGTGTAGCCGTCGCCATTGTCGGCGTAGCGCACATCGTAGATTGCCTTGGGGATATCTTGACCCACGTAGAGGGTGATTCTCTCACTCGTGGCTCCTGGGTTTCCGTCGGCATCGTAGGCGATGGCATAATAGGTGTGAGTGCCCTTAGTGGCAGTGGTGTCGTTGAAGGAGATGGTTGCCCCCGGTGCTACATTGAGTGTGGTGTTCACCATGTTGTCGTCGCGCAGTATGTCGAGATGAGACAGGTTGACACCGAGCAGTGAGCCGTCGATGCACGTGGTGGGCGCCGTGACGGAGACTAAGGCCTCGGTCTTTCCCATGGGCTCAGCAGTGACAGTGATAGCTGGAGCGGCAGGTCCATTGGCCGAAGCATTCTTGTTGACAAGAATCTTCTTTACTTTAAATATGAACCCATCATTCACAGTTGAGATGCAGTGCAAAGCAATGAAATAGTCGCCCGTCTCGGCTACAGTGACGTCGCATGAGTAGTCTTGATAATCATTGTCCTCGGTTTGCACTTGAGTGGGCTCCATGGCCACGATGTCGAGGTCGTCTAAACCATAGCCCTTGCCCATGAGGAGCTCGAAGGACTCGGGATACTCGGTGCCATTAGAGCAGGCGTTCACAGTTATGTTGTAACTGATGCCCGCCTCAAGATGTGCCGGCTGGGTGATAAGATATTCGTTAGCATCGATGTGTCCAAAGGTGTAGGTGGCTCCATCGCTCAAACCTCCGTTCCATGAGCGGCCGTCGCCGTTGGCATCGATCACTAACGACTGGTTAAAGTTCTGAGTAGTGAAGTCATAGACCACAGGTATGGGTTGTGTCAATGTGATAAAAGCTTGAACGGTGTCGCTTTTCTCGCCCTCACCGCTATTGCTGGTTGCTACCACATAGTAGTCATGTTGACCCAAAGAGAGACCATTATTGTCCGAAATTGATTGCTGTGAACCTGGAGCAACATTGGCAAGCGATGCCACTGGTTCACCATCGCGGTACACATTGACCGATGCCAAGTTCTCGGTTATTGGGTTGCCCGAGATAGTAACGGCTGGAGCTGTGAAGCTCACATTGTCAGCCAGCATGCCTGGTTCTTGGGTAACGCTCACATTAGTGGCGGCGGCTGGTGACTCGGCAGTGGTGGCAAGTGCCACATTGAAATTGTCGATATAGAGATAATAGCGGTCTTTCTCACTGATGGCATGAATGCCAAAGTAGTAGTAGCCCGTTTTGGCTACTGTGAAGTCGGTGTTCTCAAGCAGTTGCGACTCCTCGGCAATGTTGATGATAACAGAATGGTTGATATCGGTGGCATTAATGATAGTCTGTGTCATTGATGCTGCATTTATGTCTCTACCAAGCATCACTTCCAGGCGCTCCACGTTGGCAGAGTTTTGCGCCCAGGCATTAAGTGAGAAGCGATAGTGCTTGCCCTCCTCAAGCTTGATGGCTGGCGAGATGAGCCAATCGTCGCCGGCGTTGTTGGCATTGTAGGAGTAATAGAACATATAGGAACCTGAGTTGCTGTGAAGTCCGCTGTCCCAGGTGCTGTTGTCGCCATTGTTGTCGATAATGGTAAAAGGACGGCGACGAGCCTTGGTCTCAAAATTGTTGAGATAAGGCAACTCATCAATCATCACTGTGCCTGGCTTCTCGGGCATGAAAGAGAAGTCACTGAATGCCTCGGCATAGATAACTTGGTCGTCACTGCCATTGGCTAACACGATTGTTTGTGAGTCATACTCGTTAGCCTCGCTGTCGTAATAGAATGTGATATCGCCAAGACCACTGTTGCCGTATCCTGTAGCCCACACTGGAGTGCCGTCGTTCATGTAGCCTAAGAACTGATTTTGAGCAAATGTCACCTTATTGCCGTCAACCACACCCTTTATCCATGAATCGGGGAATGTGGTGAAGATGCCTTTCACATAGATGTCGTTGGCATTCTTGGCTACTGTTACATTGCTCTCGAAGTTGTCGCCTTCATAGATGGTTCCCTCGCTGTACCACTCCTGGGTAGCGATGCCGCTGGGCAGTGTCACTAAGTCTTGAGAGGCAGGTGTGTAATTCTCATCAAGAGTCCACATGGTGTTATAGTCGCCCCAACCCGAGAAGGTGTTGTAGCCTCCGTCCCAAAATGCGCCAATGTAGGAGCTGGCACTCGAGTTTTCAAGCGAGAGAGTGCTGCCGTTGATAGTAAAGGTTACGTCCTGTGTGTCGAGCATGCCCCAGTTGTTGTCGGTGGTTCCCCAATGTAGGCTCAAAGTGATGCCATATTGGGTGTCGTAGGTGAGCGGTTGCCCCACTGGGATGGTGAGTGTGTTGCCACTCTTGGCGCCTCTCACCCATGAGTTTTGAGCATAGTGCGAGATAATGTCTTTTACATAGACTGCGCCGTCTGGAGTCTCTACGATGGTGACATGACCACCTTGATTGGAGCTATAGAAGTTCCAGTTGTCATCGTAGTAGTAGGCCTTTCCCGAGCGTTTGTAGTAATGCGTCTCGCCTTGTGGCGGCGCAACGATGATGCCATGGTCGTCGATTTCCTCGCCGGCATCATTAACGGTGTTTTTAACTTGCTTGCTGTTGCTCATTGCAAAGCGGCTCAGGTCGTTAGTGAAATGCATTTTCTCCTGGTTGAGAGGAGCCTCCATGCCGTTGTCCAATGAACTCGGTTCCTTGGCCTGACGCTCCTGTGCCAGTTGAGGTAATGCAAACACTAATGTGGCAGCCGAAATTAATGCTAATGTAAGGTTTTTTCTGATTTTCATTGTCGTTTGTTTTTATCCCTCGGTGTGTAAAGTAAATGTGATGTGCTAATGTGTTAAAAAAGTTAATACCATTGATTTTGAGCTGTTTATGCACAAAAAAATAGATAACAGCTAAATCAATGATACACATTTCTTGTATGCAAAAAACGCAAAAAAACACGAAAAATGCAAGGATCGGATTTGCCGTGTGAATAAAAATTCAACTAATATCCCAAATCAATAAGTCAATCTCCTGTTTCTGGTCAATGGAATACCCAACTTTCGGCATTCTTTAAATTAACCTCTTGTGACGAAAACAGGGCAAAAGGCCTGTGAAAAGGTTTACAATCCTTCTGGCTGCAAGCGGTAAGGAACTTCAAGGTTGATGCGTGCCGTCTCAAATCGGCCCAGCTGTAGGTGTGAAAAACAAAGGAGTTGCGCGATGGGCACACACTGTTGTGTGAGAGAATATTAAGGATGGTGCACAATTCGTTAAAAAAAAGAAATCTATATCGTCTAAGACAAAAAAACATTAACTTTGGCATTGATTTTGCAATATTTAGGGGAAAGTGACGGTAATAGAAGTAATTTTACGATAAAACATAATCAAACTATAGAACAAAGATGGACTATTCATTAATCGCCAATTCTGGCATTCAGTTACTGTCGAAACGCATTGACATCAACCTCAATGCCGGTTTTAAGTGCCGCTTTGCCGAGTCGTTTGACGACGAGCGCTTTCAGTGGAAACTGGAATTTGCCCACACCCTCAGCAACCAGATTGTGGTGCTCACCTCGCAACTGCGCGAGAAAGGGTATCTCGACAACGACAACAAGCTCACCACCAGCGAGGCGGTCATTCTCGCCAATCCCGAGGTGCAGCAGTTTAACGTTGCCGAGGGCGAGGAGGACAGCCTTGGCATCTTCTACTCGAAGCTTGCCGCCAACAACAAGTTCCTGAGCCATTACTTCAACGTGTGGCTCCCCATGCCGTTTATTGAGAAAGACGATACCGGCGACTATAAGAAGGGTCCCTACAACTGGTGCAAGTTCATGATTGTGCCCCGTGAGACCAACGCCGGCATCCTTACCGCCGACGTGGTGCTCGCCTTCGACACCCAGGCACGTTACAACACCCTCGACGCTTACAAGGAGTTTCCCGTGTTCATGAGCGACGGCGAGACCGAGAAGATATTTGGGTTGTGCGGCAACGAGCGTCAGCTCATCGACTACTGCACCTGGAACAACAACTGGGTGCGCGACTACCTGATGGAAATCGCCTACCCCGACGCCAAGAACTTCGACGTGCTCGAGCTCAAGGACGGCAGGCACAAATATGAGTTCCTCGCCACCTACTTGATGCTCATCAAGTACCTGAGCAGCCTCGCCGACTTCTTCCCCACTGTGAAGCTCATGCGCGACCGCGACGTGAACATCGTGAACGTGGAGATGATTATCGACATAGGCAACTCCCGCACCTCGGCACTGCTCTTCGAGAACAACAAGTTCACGCAAGACTTCACCAAGGTAGATCCGTTGCGACTCCAGAATTTCACCCATGTGATACTCCCCAACGGCGACCTTAACCGTGTAGAGGAGACCTTCGACATGCGACTGGCGTTCCGCAAGGTGACGTTAGGCAAGAACATCGCGGGCAGTAACCAGTTTGTGTGGCCCAGCATCATCAGGTTAGGTCGTGAGGCCAATTACCTCAATCACGAGGCTACGGCGCTCAACTTGGGTCTTGAGACCCTCTCCACCAACTCCAGCCCCAAGCGCTACCTGTGGGACAACAAGCGCACCGAGAACGAGTGGCGGTTTATCAACATTGGCGAGGAGAACAACTCGCTGCCGCCCGTCATCGAGGGTCTCACCTGCTTCCTCAACGACGACGGCACGTTCAACGCCGAGGGCTACGGCATAGGGGCGCACTACTCGCGCCGCTCGCTCATGACGCTCGCTTTCATCGAGATAATAGAGCAGGCGATTACCCAAATCAACAGCTTCCAGTCGCGTGAGCGCCACGACCTGCGCAACACGCCACGCCGCCTTGAGCGCGTGATCATTACTTGCCCCACGGCAATGTCGCGGGTGGAGCGCCAAGCCCTCTACAGTAGCTTTGGCGATGCGGTGAAAATCATCAACTCCTATCATCACCTCATCGACAGCAACAGCATAGCCTTGCAGATGCAAGTGATTCCTGAAAATCAGCAACGGCGCTACGACGACGAGGAGAACAAGCAGTGGTACTATGACGAGGCCACCTGCTCACAGTTCGTGTATCTCTACGCACAATTCTGCGAGCGCTACAAGAATCGCAGTGACCTTTTCTTCAAGCTCTATGGCAAGAAGCGCGACATCGACGGCGTGGAGTGCGACACCTTGAAGGTGGGCTCGGTGGACATAGGCGCCGGCACCACCGACGTGATGGTGTGCCAGTATCGCTACAACGAGGCTAACCCCTCGCAAATCAAGCCCGACCCCATCTACTGGGACAGCTTCAACGTAGCTGGCGACGATATGCTCCAGCAACTGGTGCACAACGTGATTATCGAGAGCGAGAACGGCATCCTCTACCGTCACCTCACCGAGAAAGCCGGCAAGAGCCACCAAGAGGCTTATAAGATACTATACCACTTCTTCGGTCAGGACAACAACATGATGACCTTCAAGGATCGCATCATGCGTCGCGATTTCAATATGCAAGTCAATATCCACGTCATGTACCGCTTCCTCAACCTGCTGAGCGAGGGAGAGCGATACCTCGAGATAGGCTACGACGAGATGTTTGGCGACAGCAAGCCCAGCGACATCGTGTGCCAAGCCTTCAAGGAATGTTTCGGCTTTGAGCTGCAAGATGTGGTGTGGACCTACGACCACAAAGTGCTCTCACAGCATGTGGAGAAGTCGCTCGACTCACTCATCGAGTCGATTTCCACATTGCTCTACGCCCACGATTGCGACATCGTGGTGCTCTCGGGACGTCCCACCATGCTCAAGCCCATCAAGGACTGCTTCCTCAAGTACTTCCCCGTGAGTCCAAACCGACTCATCGTGTTAGGCAAGTACCGCATAGGGCGCTGGTACCCCTTCAAGGACGAGAACGGCTATATGCACGACACCAAGAGCATCGTCCCCGTGGGTGCCATGATTGGGTACCTTGCATCGATGGCAGGAGGTCTCAACGAGTTCTCGCTCGACCTGAGTGACCTGAGTGGCAAGCTCACCCCCACCACCGAGAGCTTCTACAAAGTGGGCGGCATTCCCAAGGAGGAGTGCATCATCACCCCCACCATCAACAACGGCCGCATCACCATCAACACCTTCCCGTGTTACATCGGTGCCAAGCAATTTGACATCGGCATCTATCCGCTCAGGCCGTTCTATGTGCTCGAAATCGACAACCGCCGCATCAAGGAGCGCATCAGTAAGAACAAGGTGCTCACCCCCGAGCAGCAGCAACGCCTGCTCAACGACTACCGCAAGGCACTGCTCACGAAGGGACCGTTCACCTTTGAGATAGAGCGTGAGGCCTACGACGAGGACAAGGAGCGCCTCACCATCGCCTCAGTCACTGGCAACGACGGCGAGGAGCTTAAGAGCGACGACTTCATGCTGCAAGTGCAAAGCATCAACGACCCACAATGCTACTGGCTCGACTCTGGAGAATTTAATTTGAATATTGCAACCACCGAATTAAACACCAACAACTGACACTATGAATATCAATCAATATCTTCACATCGTAGAGAAAGCCATTTCATGGCAGTCGAATGTGCCCGAGAGCGAGCGACAGAACTACCTTGAGCAACTGGTGAACCTGCGACGTGCGTTCAAGAAGATTCAGTTTGCCGCCGATGAGAGATGCTCCACCGCCGCCTTCGGCGAGAGCCAGATGGGTAAGTCTTATCTTGTGAGCGCATTGATGAGCGATCCTGGCAAGCCCTTCACCGTTACCGACGGTCGCCGTGAATACAATTTCATCGACGAGATAAATCCCAGCAACCCCAATTCGCGAGTCGAGGCTACCGGAGTTGTGACACGCTTCACCTCCAATATCGACCCCGCCGTGCCCGAGGGCTACCTCAAGGCGCGCCTGCTGTCGGTTGCCGACATCATATTGGTGCTATGTGAGGCCTATCACACACAGACCGACTATGACAACTCCGAAATCAAGAAAATTGACTACATACGCCAATATTGCGACTCGGTTGACGTGTCGTCGGTGCCTAACCCCTCGCCCCTCCTCACTCAGGACGATGTGATGGACATTTACGACTATCTGCGTGAGTCCACCATGAAGCAGCGTGTCGCCAACCTCACCGATCCCGAGTCGGGGCTGTTCTCCTTCCTGCTGTTCAACGTTAACCGCCTTACCGACGACCAGCTCATCGCCGCCGTCAAGCTGCTCTGGTTCGACAATCCATCGATTAACCGTCTCTTCGACACCCTTATCACTGCCTACCGTTCCATCAGGTTCAACTCCACGGTGTATGTCCCCTTCGACGCTGTGCTCAAGAAGCACGGCACACTGCTCGACGTAGCACGCCTCGACGAAATCTACGACGAGAGCGAGATAGAGCTTCCCGACTATCGTCCCACCACGATTGTCACCACCCAGCAAAACATGTCGATAGAGATGCGCAAGGGTGAGCTCAGTGCGCTTGTCGCCGAGCTTTACATGTCGCTGCCCACCCTCGAGAGCGAGACACGCAACTTCCTGTCGTGCCTCGACATCCTCGACTTCCCTGGCGAGCGGCGTCCCGAGAACATGGCAGCCGAGAAACTCACTAACGGCAAGAACCTATCGGTGGTGCTGCGACGTGGCAAGGTGACCTACCTCTTCAACCGCTACAGCGACACCAAGCGCATCAGCTCACTCATGCTGTGCCACAACAATATGCAGAGCGCCGAGAGCAAGATGGGCATCGTCCTGGAGCAGTGGGTAAAGAAAAACGTGGGCGAGAGCGCCGCACAGCGCGACACCTTCATGCACGACACACAGATGTCGCCACTGTTCATCATTAGCACCTTCTTCAACCTCGACCTGGAGTATCAGACCAACGACTCCCCCACTAAGCTCGAGGAGCTGCGTCGTCGTTGGGACAATCGCTTCAAGATTGTGCTCGAGAAAGAAGTGCTACGTGCCAATACCGACGAGGATCAGACGCACTGGTTCAACCAGTGGACTACTGGTCACCCCTTCCGCAGCATCTTCATGTTGCGCGACTTCAAGTACTCCACCAAGTCGTTCGCGGGATATAATCCTAACACCAAGTCGCCCGAGACCGAGGAGATTATCCCTGCGGCATTCCCCAACTTCATGCAGTGCCTCAAGGACTCCTTTGTGGGCTACGATTTCGTGCAGCAGCACTTCGTTGATGCCAATCAAGCGTGGGACAGCGCTGCAACTCTCAACAACGACGGCACCAAGCCCATCATCAGCGCCCTCAACCAGCTCGCGCCACGCGTGAAGCAGGCACGCGACAACATGTTCGGCACCGAGATAACACGCCTTGTGGCATCGCTCAAGAGCTTGCTCACTAAGTATTACCACAGTGGGTCGGCCGATGACGAAATCAAGAAGGCTCGCCGACAGGCTGCTCAGGCCAACCTCCAACTTGGCAAAATCGAGGGCAGCGACCCTGCAGCCTTTGGCAAGATGCTCGACATCATGATGATTGACGAGCCTCACCTATATGAGAAAATCCACTATGCTATCAACAACACGGTCACCACTACATCGATGCCCGACGCCGAGAAGGCGCTGTTCATGCAGTTTGGCCTCAGCACCGATGCGTCGCGCGGCAAGAACCTTGAGAAGCTGTGCGAATCGTTGGGAGTAGATACCGAGGAGGAATGCACCGAGATGCTCTCGGCCGAGGGCATCGACATCAACAAGCTGCTCAACGCCAACCGCATGGTCAACTCGCAAGCCAACCAAGTGGCGACTATGGTTGAGAACTTCTGGATTGACGAGTTCCTCACCCAATATGCTGTGCCTAAATGCAAAGACAACATTCCTGCAGTGAGCGACATGACCACAAACCTCATCAGGCTCTACCGTTTCTTAGGAATGCACGACCGCATCACAAAGCGCATCGATGAGTACATCACCACTTTCGACAAAGACAGCGCAGTAGCTATCATTGCCGATTACCTCTCAATGGAGTTCAATCACTTTGTAACTACCTTTGGCTTCGACTACATCGACAGCAAGCAGCTAAGCAATATCCTCGAGAAAAATACCAGGCTCAAGCTTAACATCAGCGAAGAGATGCTGGCATCTCACAACGACCTCACTGGCGTGAAGTTGCTCGAAGAACTCGACCTCGCCAACCACAACTTGCGTGAGAAAGGATATACCAACAGCGACCGCAAGGCACTCATGCGGCTGCCACGCTACGGCTTCAAGTGGACTTGGCTCGAGTACCTGAAAGTGGGCTACATTCTTTCGTGTGACCTCCCCGACTACGACATCCAAGCCAATAAGCGCCTCGGAGAAATCATCAATGAGATTGACACAAATTAATTTATGGTGGAAGGTGGGAGGTGGGAGGTGGAAGGATCGTTCCACGTTCCACGATTCACCTACTACGCGCCATAGGGGCAAACTTAAAACTTAATATTTGACACTTAACATTTAACAGCTATGCCAAACGTGAAAAATAAAGTGCGACTGTGCACCACCTCACCCATGAGTATCTTCATTGTGGAGAACTTAGGTGGCACACCGTTCTACAACCGGCGAGACGACTTTGAGAGATTGCTCGACAAGTATGTCACCAATCCTCGCTACAAGAATTTCTTCGCCATGCCCTATTTTGAGCCTGCCATGCACGGGCTCGAGTGGCATGTTGACCCTGAGTTTGCTTATGCCGTGAAACTATCTTCTTTGGTTGGCACACCTCAGTATTTTGTAGCTAAGCAATATATCGCCGAAGCCACTACCTACTTCCGCGACCTCGCTACACAAGTCACAGAGTGGGAGCAACCCTACTTCAACTGTCTCATCAAGTATATCGACTGTACCGACATCGACGAGATGGCTTTTGTGAGCAATTCACAGGTGATATTAGGAGTGTGGGGCATCATGCCCATGCCTGGGCAAAACATGAACACATCTATCGTGACCAATGTTGAGGACAACCGCTTGCACAGGGTATCGTTTGAGACTAATAACGCCACCCTCAAGGGCACCACATCGTTCATGCGACGTCACGGCTACAAGCTGCACCCCGGCATTGATGTGCCAGCTGTGGTTCCAAACGAAGGCTTCGAGTTTGTGAGCTGGATGCCTTTCGATCCCAACAATGCCCAAGTCAACGGAGACCTGCATTTTGTGGCACAATGCCAGGAAATACAGACTCCGCCACCTTACTCTCCCGAAGTACCGCCACCGCCGGGTTCGCAGATGTGCCAAGTGACATTTGACAATGGTGGCTTAGGCGCCTTGAAAGGTGCTGCAGCATCGTTCGAAGTGCCAGCTGGCACCATTCTCTCTACTGAGGCGATACCACTCGTGACGCCACGCAATGGCTATAACTTCTTAGGATGGGATAAGCCCGTGGACAAGCCTATCATGGGCGACACCACCTTTGTGGCACGATATTCAAAACTGCCCTGGTGGAAACGGTGGTTTGGCGACGGCTGCCTGCGCTGGCTGCTGATGTCATTGCTGGCACTACTGCTACTCTTGCTCCTCGCCATCGTGCTCACCCGCTGCACTTCATGCACGGGCACCTTTGGCGGCTGCGTGCGCGACACTCACGACCTCATCATGGGTGCCGACACTACCGACACCATTCAAGGTAGCACGCACGTCATCATCCATGACCAGCGTGAAATAGACCGCATACGCACCGACGATGGCCGCTACATCGACGACAACGGCAACCGCCGTGGCGTTAGGGATATCTCTAACGACGATGACTGGGACTCTGACGAACCAGTGTCGCCACCACTGGTTGATGACAATGGCGACCCCATCTCCGACCGCGGCCGTCTCAACCCCGACGACCCCCATAGCCCCGAGGTAGTGAGCGACCGCCTCAACATCTTCTTCGACAACGATAATCCCGACTTCCAAAAGTTTGCCACCGAGTTCAAGCGCAACTACCCTGGCGACCAATACAAGGTTATAGGCAAAGACAAGAACACTCGCTGGCTGCTGGTGCAGGTTCCGCCACAGGAACGCCCCAAGATTCGCGACGAGCTACCCTCGAAGATTCCGTCAATGAAATTTAAAGTAGTTGATGAAGTGATTATGGCTGGTGGGCAGATGCCTGGCTCACGCTCCAACCTGCCCAAGGGATGGCACCTCGACGCCGCCCACATCAAGCAGGCATGGCAGGTCTCTAAGGGCAATGCTAACGTAACGGTAGCCGTTGTTGACGATGGCTTAGACTTGAGCCACGAGATGTTTGCCGGACGCATCGTCAAACCCTACAACGTGTTTCGGTGCGATGACCACCTGAGCTCTGGCATGGGACACGGCACCCACGTGGCAGGACTCGCTGCGGGCAACACTGCGCATGTGAGTCAGGGTGCCGCGGGAGTAGCCCCCAACTGCAAAATCATGCCGGTGCAAGTGTTTGACAACGGCCAATGCACCATTTCGGGAGTGATACGCGGCATCATGTATGCCATTCGCAACAATGCCGACGTGGTGAACGTCTCAATTGGCACAGCCTATCCTGTGGAGCTGGGAAACATAGTGCCCATTGAGGAGCAAAAGGAGGTGGCACGCAGCTATTTCAAGCCTGCCGAGGACGTGTGGAAATGGGTCTTTGAGCAGGCTGGCAAGAAAAACACCATCATCGTCTTTGCCGCTGGCAACAGCAACTTGCTCGCTGCCATGCAACCACAACTGAGGTCAAAAAGCACCATCAACGTGGGGGCGATAGGCAAGAACAACACCAGGAGTGAGTGGTCCAACTTCGGCAACACCGTCTATGTCTCAGCCCCTGGCGAGGGCATCTATAGCTCCATTCCTGGTAACCGCTATCAGGCACAAGACGGCACCAGCATGGCGGCACCCATCGTCACTGGCGTAGTGGCTCTGATGAAATCGGTAAACAAAAACGTCAACGTCACTCAGGCTCTATCGGCTTTGATATCTACTGGAATTACCATTCGCAATGGCAACCAAAGCGGCCCGGCAATTCAAGCCGACAAAGCAGTAAACAAAATCAAGCAACTGTAAATGCAACGGGAAACGGAGAAAAATGAACCCCTAAACTCTAAACTAAAAACTCTTACATGCCCACCAAAGAACAAATATTAAGCATAGCTCCTGGTGTGCCAGTGCCTACCCTCGTCACGTCGATAAAGCGAGGCATCATCACCCTCAACGAATTGAAGAGGATTCAGCTCGCTCCCGAGAAAATCGATGCCATTGAGCAGAGGCTCAAAGCCGAGGAGGACCAGCTGTGGACTAAAGCATGCCAGAGTGGGGAAGCCACACACTTCTTCAGCTATCTCAATATATATCCTCACGGAAACTTTGCTGAGCCATGCCGGCAGTCATTAATATCGGGCGAGGAGCACTTTTGGAAAAATATCCTTGACAGCGGCTCGCTTCCCTTGCTCAAGCAGTATCTTGAGTTTTACACGCCATTGGGAGGGAAACACATCAACGAGTGCAAGGAGATGATTGACGACCCCGACTGGGCTCAGCTTAAGAGCCAGCCCACTCTCGACAGCATCGAGTCCTATGAGCAGGCATTTCCAGGCAAACACAGCGCAGAGATAGCACTGATGCGCGAAGCCATTACCGACGAAAAAGATTGGCAAAATGCCCTGCTCACCGCCAGCACCGCTGCCTTCAGAGTCTATCTTGCAGCGCATCCGCAAGGCAAGTTCAAGGCTCAAGCTCAAGAGCGCATAGATGCTACTTCTAACCACGACACTTTTGTCGCCGATATGATTAACGACCTGCGCAATGCCGACGAGATACAAAAGGCGGTAGCGACCAATATAATTGACTGGGGCGACGTGATTAAGACTTACGGCAGCGAGCGGGCGATGGCTATTCAGAACTTTGTTGATAGAAACATACAGCCCAACCCCAACATCCCCGCCTCTCTCACTAAGGGCTCTACCGAGGTGTATTTTTGGGGCACACCGTCGTCAGGAAAAACCTGTGCTCTCGGCTCTTTATTGTGTGGCGCCATGAACGACTACTACCTTGAGCCACAGCAGTGTCAGGGCTATCACTACATGACGCAGCTGCGCAACGTGTTTGGACCTCACAGCAAGTATTGCAGTCTGCCGCCGAGCACCATTGTCAATGTCATCCAGGAAATGGTGTTTACCATCGCCGACTCTAAAAAGCGACTGCACCGCGCCACCTTCATCGACATTGCCGGCGAGATATTCCGCGCCATCTACTCCAGCATGAACGATATGTTCCTTGATCAGGAACATAACGACACACTTGCTCATGTGATGAAGTTTCTCGCCGACGGTACCAATCCCAAGATTCACTTCTTTGTAGTGGAGTATGGTGCTGAAACCACGCAATGGGAAGGGCTTTACATGCGCGATTACCTGCATGCCTGCTCGCTCTACTTCAAGAACAACAAGATTCTGAAAAACTCTGCTGGAGTGTATATCCTTGTCACGAAGTGCGACAAGATGCACTGCCCTCACGAGTTGGTAGTCAACAATGCTGAGCGATATGTGCAGAACAACCTCGCCTCGTTCTACCACAATCTGCGAGTGGCATGCGAGGATGCTGGCATCAACGATTTCAAGGTGATACCGTTCTCTATTGGCGAGGTCTTTGCCGGCAAGATTTGCCGCTACGACGACAGCTTTGTCGATGCTGTGATGGATGTGCTCATCGCTAAGACACCGACAATAAGAAAAAATAATTTTTTAAGAATGTGAAAAATCAGTCATAAGCATTAAGTGCTTAACACCTAACACTTGACACTTGACACTTAACTATGTCACACTACAACTATCTCAAAATAGACTTCTACGGACAGTTCAATGCCGACACGATACACAAGCTCACTTATCCCGAGCCTTACAACGTCATGGACTCCGCGGCACTATTATGGCTCAACCCCGTCACCGACCCACGAGCTATCAGGACGCTGTTCCCTATAGCAAAACATGGCTACAAGGTGCACCGCGACGTTAACGGCACCTATTTCTCTCTTCTCACCCGCTATGATCGCGACGCAAGGCAGGGATATGTAGCCATCACCGTGATGATAGGAGCGCAATATGAGTCGATTGTCAATGGTAAGGCGATTTTCGAACTGCTCAACCTGCTCAAGACCAACGTCCTCGACACTAACCGCTTCACTGTAGAGGCGGTGGAGCAATGCCTCATCGCCAGCTCTATGCCCGTCGTCAATGCTGAGCCACTGCGCATCACGCCGGTGCAAGCTCTCAGCCAGCAGGCATTCCGTGTGTATAGCACTGACGAGGAACTCTACGATATCTTCCAGTTTCCGCAGCAGAAGGAGTATGACCTCTATGGCGAGGTGTTCCTCATCAACAAGATGTGGTGCAACAACACCGTGCCTGGCGTGCCACTGCTCACCTCACCCATCAGCAGAGCATATAGCATGCAATCGCCAGCCAACGCTGCCACCAACACTGGCAACTCGCAGCACAAAGCCTACATCTCAAAGCTTGGCGTGCCGGTAATAACCTTTCTACTTGGCGCGGCGCTTGCCACTGGCGTGACCTACTACTTTATGAGAAACAATGGTCCCGGTGACGATGGCGTGAAAATAAAACCGGCTACTGAGGTCATCGACAATGCTACCATCGCTAAGAAAACTCTAAGAAACAACAGCTCGGTAGAGGCACGTCCCGATACCGACACTGTCGCTTTAAAACATACTTCACAAGACTCAATAAAACATCATCAATAATACAAATCATTAAGGCTTAACGATTATGGCTAAGAATACAAATAATACTCCCAAGCCGGTTAAAACAATGACCGAGAAGGAAAGACGCAAACGCCGCCTCACTTGGATGTGTGTCATTTTAGGTGTGCTCAATCTCATAGCGCTGGCACTGCTCATCATGCTGCCTTACAACTGCAAGGGAACCTACCATCATGGCGAAAACGACACCACAGTAGTCGTCGACTCCATAATACATGTGCGCGACAGCGTCAGTGAGGAGGTTAGCGACGAAATGGACCGTGAAGTGGATAACAGAGGTGGCGACACCGACGCTTTCATGCGATTTACCATCATGTGGAACGAGAATGGGCGTGACCTCGTGGACCTCGACGCACACGCTCGCGAACCAGGCGGCTCTCACATCTATTTTGACAGCTACCGCCGACCACGACGCACCCGCTGTGGCGGGCAACTCGACGTGGATATGCAAAGTCCTCGAGGCAAAGGCATCGAAAACATAGCTTGGCCTAATGCCAATCAACTTGCCGATGGAGATTATGAGTTCGCCATCGACAACTACAACGACCGGCAATTTGGGGTGTGCAATGTGAAACTGAAAGTAGGCGACAAGTCATTCATTTACAAAGTGGAACATTTCAGAAAAAGCAGCCCTGTAGAAATCGCCGTTGTCACCATCAAAAACCACCAGGTGCAAAACATCAAGCACCACCAGCAACCCATCAGCGAAAACTAATCAGTGGCTCCTAAGAAGGCGGTGAGGCGGGCTACGGCGCGCCCGCGGTGGCTGATGCGGTTCTTCTGCTCGGCGGTCATTTCGCCAAAGGCGCAAGAGGCCTCATCGGGTTTGAAGATGGGGTCGTAGCCGAAGCCTCCAGCACCATGTCGCTCGGTGAGGATGTGGCCCTCCACCTTGCCCTCAAACTGGTGGGTCTCACCATCCATGATGAGGACAATGGCGGTGCGGAAGCGTGCCGTGCGCTTCTCCATGGGCACGCCCTCGAGCAGTCGCAGCACCTTGTCGATGTTGCGCTCGCTATCGTGCGCCACGCCGCCATAACGTGCCGAGTGCACGCCTGGCTCTCCACCAAGCGCGTCAATTTCCAGCCCGGTGTCGTCGCTGAAGCAGTCATAGCCGTAGTGCTCCTTTACCCACTGTGCCTTAATCATGGCATTACCCTCGATAGTGGGAGACGTCTCGGGGATGTCGTCGTGGCAACCTATGTCGGCAAGACTCAACACATTATACTTGCCAGCCATCAACTGGCGCAATTCACTGAGCTTATGCTCATTATTAGTAGCAAATACTATATCTTTCATTTTATATATTTTTTCTATAAATTATAGAATTTATAGAAGTTATAGAATTTATAGATTATATAGCGGACAAGGCCTGCCTTGTCCCTACTTAACACTTATAACTTAAAAACTCAGCGTCTCTTCTTTTTTCTTGCCGAGCATCCAGGGGGCGTGGTGGTGGATGAACCAGGCGAAGGGGTAGATGATGGCCATGATGATGAACGGCGCTAAGAATTTTATCCAGATGTGGTTGTCCATCACGCCAGTGTAGAAGGCGCGCTCGAGCAGCACCTTGATGAAGCCTATAGAGTGGTTCTGGAAAGCGAGATAGACGGTGCCGTTCATCACTACGAGCTCAATGACGCGATTGCGACCGTAGCGCTTGGCGAGCCACTTGGCGAGGGCTATGTAGGTGGGGATTACCATCACGCCGCAGCCTATCTTGATAGCGTTCATGCTGTTCTTCTCCTCGATGTAGATGCTAAACGCCATCGCCACGAGCGAGACGAGTGCTAAAGCAAGGAGCACCGCCGTGCGTTGAGGAGTGGAGAACTCCACCCCCGATATATAGCGCTTGAAGCTGTTTCCAAAGGCATAGAATGGCATATACACCATAGCGTTCCACACGTGCCAGTAGTTCTCGAGTGGACAGTTGATTGCTGCCACCGAGAGCAGGATGCTCACGGGGAAGAGCCACTGCGAGGGCAACCAGCGCTGCATGAAGTAGTAGAGAATTTGCATCACCATCAGGCACGAGAGGTACCAGAAGGTGCCGAGCACGGTGTGAGGCTCGCCTTTTACGAAATCGAGCAAAGGCTGCCACCATGCCACGTCGTCGTCGCCGAGTTGCTTGCCAAATAGCAACCACAGCACATAGAAGACGACAAAGAAAGTGACGTAAGGAACCAAAATCTGCTTGCCTCGATGCCGGAAGAATTGTCCGAAAGAGCTATACTTGGCTATGTTGAACAGGAATCCTGAGATGCAAAAGAAGAGCGGGATGCGCAAGTTGATGATAATCTTGCCATCCATGATTGGCGTCTGCGGAGGCGTGTGAAACAGTATCACTAAGAAGATACTGAAAAACCTCACATAGTCGAGCCAGGGGAGTCGCTCTTTTTTCATTATTATTTAGCTAACGAGTAAACAAGCTGACAAGGGACGAGCTAACGAGTAAACAAGCTGGCCGCCTGCATGGGGGCACTTCGCTTAAAATTGAATGAAAATTTATTTTAAAATTTCATATTCGCTGATAACTAATTTTTTATTTAATTTTCATCAAAATTTTAAGTGCGAAGACCGGCTACAAAGAATATGTACTTATGTTCTTATGTCTAAAAAAGCACGCCCTTCGAGCGACTAACGCAATTATGCATTAGCTTGTTCCTTGTCAACTTGCAGGCTACACTACCACATTCACGATTTTGTTGGGAACCACGATGACTTTCTTGGGCTGCTTGCCGTCGAGCCAGCGTGCTGCACCTTCGTGGCTGAGGGCTATCTTCTGCACCTCGTCGCCAGCGGTGCCAGTGGGAACCTCAATGTTGTAGCGGGGCTTGCCGTTGAAGAGCACAGTGTATTTCGCTACGCTCTCTTTGAGGTATTCCTCGTTCCAAGTGGGCCACTGCGCGTCGCACACGGTGCCTTCCTCACCTAACACGTGCCACAGCTCCTCGGCGATGTGGGGTGCGAATGGTGCGAGCAGCACCACGAAGTCGCGATACACGCTCTTGCTCTTGCACTTCATGTCTTTAAGCTCGTTGGAGCAAATCATGAACGCCGCCACGCTGGTGTTGTAGGAGAACACCTCGATGTCTTGCGACACCTTCTTGATGAGTTTGTGAATCGACTTCAGGGCTTCGGCGCTGGGTTGCTCGTCGGTGAGCTGCATCTCGTCGCCTTTGAAGAACAATCCCCACAGGCGCTTGAGGAAGCGGCTCACGCCGTCGATGCCATGGATGTCCCAGGGCTTGCTCTGCTCGATGGGGCCCAGGAACATTTCGTTGAGTCGCAAGGTGTCGGCACCATAGCGCTCCACAATGTCATCGGGGTTCACCACGTTAAACATCGACTTCGACATCTTTTCTATCGCCCAACCGCAGATGTACTTGCCATCCTCGAGAATGAACTCGGCATCGGCAAACTCGGGTCTCCATGCCTTGAAGTCCTCAAGGTTGAGCACGTCGTCATACACCAACTTTATATCCACATGGATAGGTGTGACATCATAGTCGTTCTTGAGGTTGAACGACACAAACTTATTGGTGTCCTTGATGCGGTAAACGAAGTTTGAGCGACCTTGAATCATACCCTGGTTCACGAGTTTGCGGAAAGGCTCGGGCTCGCACACATAGCCGTAGTCGTAGAGGAACTTGTTCCAGAAACGGCTGTAAATCAAGTGACCGGTGGCATGCTCGGTGCCACCCACATAGAGGTCAACCTGTCGCCAATACTCATCGGCGCGCTTGCTTACAAGAGCCTCGTCATTATGTGGGTCCATGTAGCGCAGGTAGTAGGCGCTTGAGCCGGCAAAGCCTGGCATGGTATTGAGTTCGAGCGGACGACCGTTGCTTGCCACCCAATTCTTGGCGCGCCCCAGTGGCGGCTCGCCAGTTTCGGTGGGCAGGAACTTGTCCACCTCGGGCAGCTGCAATGGCAGCTCGCTCTCGTCGAGGGCTTGTGGCTGTCCGTTCTCGTCGTAATAGATGGGGAATGGCTCGCCCCAGTAGCGCTGGCGGCTGAAGATGGCGTCGCGCAAGCGGTAGTTCACCTTCACCTTGCCGATGCCAGTTTCAGCGATATATTCTTTGGTCTTGGCGATGGCATCTTTCACCTGCAAGCCGTTGAGCTGCAAGCGCTCGTTACTGGAGTTCATCATTATGCCGTCTTTGGCGTCGAAGCTCTCCTCGCTAACGTCGGCACCCTCAATAAGTGGGATAATGGGAAGGTCAAAATGTTTAGCGAAGGCGTAGTCGCGGCTGTCGTGCGCAGGCACCTCCATGATGGCGCCAGTGCCGTAGCCCGCCAGCACATAGTCGCTGATGTAGATGGGAATCTCCTTGCCAGTGACGGGGTTGAGGGCATAGCTGCCGCTAAAAACGCCACTCACCTTCTTCTCGATGAGGCGCTCACGCTCGGTCTTGTGCTTCACCTCATTAAGGTAGGCATCCACGGCGGCACGCTGCTCGGTGGTCACCACCTTCGACACATAGTCGCTTTCGGGGGCGAGCACCATGAAGGTGACACCAAAGATGGTGTCGGCACGGGTGGTGAAGATGAGCAGTTGCTCCTCGCTACCTACGATTGGGAAAAGCATCTCGGCTCCCTCGCTGTAGCCTATCCAGTTCTTCTGCGTCTCCTTGATAGAGTCGCTCCACTCAATGGTGTCGAGGTCACGCAACAGGCGACCGGCGTAGGCGCTCACGCGCAGGCACCACTGGCGCATTACCTTCTGCTCCACGGGGTATCCTCCGCGCACCGACACGCCCTCGCTCACCTCGTCGTTGGCAAGCACGGTACCTAACTGAGGGCACCAGTTCACCATAGTGTTGCCTAAGTAGGCGATGCGGTAGTTCATCAGCACGTCATTCTTCTGTGCCTGAGTCATGGCGTTCCACTCCTTGGCGGTAAACGTCAGGTCCTCGCTCTGCGCCAAGTCCAGCCCCTCGGTACCCTGCTTGGCAAAGAGCTCTACCAGCTCGCTGATGGGGCGAGCCTGCTGAGCCTGGTTACAGTAGTAAGAGTTGAACATCTTGAGGAATGCCCATTGTGTCCATTTGTAGTATTTAGGGTCGCAGGTGCGCACCTCACGGTCCCAGTCATAGCAGAAGCCTATCTTGTCGAGCTGCTCACGATAGCGCGCGATATTCTCGTTGGTAGTAATCTCAGGGTGCTGACCAGTTTGGATGGCATACTGCTCGGCTGGCAGGCCGTAGGCATCATATCCCATGGGATGCAGCACGTTAAAGCCCTTGTGGCGCTTGTAGCGTGCATATATGTCGCTGGCGATGTAGCCTAATGGATGTCCCACATGCAAGCCGGCGCCACTGGGATAAGGAAACATGTCGAGAACATAGAACTTAGGCTTGCTCTCGTCGATGTCAACCTTATAGGTGTTGTTGTCCTTCCAGTACTGTTGCCACTTTTTCTCAATCTCGTTAAAATTATATTCCATCTTTATATCTTATATTTTTTATGATTTTTCATTGAACTTGCAAATTTAGTAAAAATAATTCACAACGCACAATACACATTTCACATTATCAATCACAAATGACGCTTAATTCAACAGAGAATTATTTATGGTGGGTTCTATAAATTAATAAAATGTTGAGATGGGTTCTTGGCTGTTTTTGT
>CALAVD010000367.1 GCA_937892085.1 uncultured Prevotellaceae bacterium | reverse complement strand
GACCTCTTTGCACTAAACTCTAAACCCTAAACTCTAAACTCTAAACCCTAAACTATAAACTATAAACTATAAACTATAAACTAAACTTAATCCCAAGCGTCGAGGTCTTTCTGTATCTTTGGGAACAATGATTTCTTAAAGGTGGGGCTTTTTATGCCACACTTCTTTTGGGCTCGGTAGTCGGCGAGGAGTTTAAAGGCATACTTGCCGAGCAAGACTATCGCGATGAGGTTGCACAGAGTGAGAATAGCCATAAACACTTCGCCGAGACTCCACACCACGTCGAGGCTTGCTAAAGCACCTATCATCACCATCACGCCACCCGACAGCACACGAAAAACTTGCAGCACCCATTTCTTGCGCGTGAGGAACATGATATTGGCTTCACCATAATAATAGTTGCCGATGATGCTGCTAAAAGCGAAAAATAAAATTGCAATAGCAACAAATATCTGACCCGCCGAGCCAATTTGTGACTCGAGCGCATTCTGTGTCAACTCTATGCCAAAGGCACCACTATTGAAGAGACCGCTGATTAATATGATAAATGCGGTACAGGAGCACACCAGCAACGTGTCGGCAAACACCCCCAACGCCTGAATCAAGCCCTGTTTCACAGGATGTGATACCGATGCAGTAGCGGCGACATTGGGGGCAGAGCCCTCACCTGCCTCATTGCTGAACAGACCGCGCTTGATGCCATTGCTCATTGCAGCTCCAACCATGCCACCAGCTACGGGACCGATGCCGAAAGCGCTTTTCACAATAAGGCTGAACATTTCGGGAATCTTCTCGTAGTTCATCACCAACACCACAATCGCCAGGAGGAGGTAACCTATAGCCATCACAGGCACTATCGCGCTGCTGAACTTAGCAATTCGATGTATTCCGCCAAAGACTATCACTAACGCAATAACAGTAAGCATCATACCAACTAAAGCCGGGTCGAGATTAAAAGCCGTGAGCATAGCACCAGCAATGGTGTTGCTCTGAATAGAATTGTAGGACAAGCCAAAGGTGAGAATCAGCAACACCGCAAATAGCGCCGACATCCAGCGACTATGCAAGCCATGTAAGATATAATAGGCGGGACCGCCGATAAACGACTCCTCAGAGCGGCGCTTGAAAAGCTGGGCAAGAGTAGATTCTACAAACGCTGTCGCCGAACCCACAAGAGCCATCACCCACATCCAGAACACCGCACCAGGACCGCCAATGGCTATCGCGCCAGCCACGCCAGCCAAGTTGCCCGTGCCAACCCTCGTAGCCACCGAGACGGCAAAAGCCTGGAACGACGACACATAGTTCTTAGTCTTATCCTTAGGCGACGACTCCACGAGTAGCCTACACATCTCAGGAAACATCCTGAACTGAACAAACCGAGTGCGGATCGTGAAATAGATGCCACACAACACCAGCACAACAATGATGCTGTGCCAGTTCCACTCCCAGATGAAATTATTCACGAGAGCGAGGTGCTCATTGAGCCAGCCCTCTTTTGACAAGAACTCGGTTATTTGGTCAAACATGGAAAGTCAATAGTTTAGAGTTTAGTGATTAGTGATTAGTGATTAGTGATTAGTGATTAGTGGTTAGTGGTTATAGGTTAATGGTTAGAGGACTATTGCCTCGTCAGCTTGTTTGCTCGTCAGCTTGTTTGCTTGTCAGCTCGTTAATAAAAATATTTCT
>CALAVD010000366.1 GCA_937892085.1 uncultured Prevotellaceae bacterium | reverse complement strand
GACCAGGGTGTCACCTTCAACCTCTTTGGCAACACGTTAGGACGCTTCGAAGCCAATGCCGACGGCAACCTGCACATGGGCGAGGGGCTGAGCAGCGAGCTACTTGCGCATTATCAAGACGACTGGGCGCATCACGACATGAATCATGACGGGTTTATCGACCAACCCGCTGTGCAGCAGTTCAACTTCCAAAACCGCTGGAAATGGCGTGGCGACAAGTATCTGTTTCACGCCGGGGCGGCAGTAATCAGCGAGAAGCGCGATGGCGGACAAACTCATCACACACAACACGAGAGCCACAAGCCCTATGGCATAGACATCGCCACTCACCGCTACGAGGGCTACATGAAGCATGCCTTCATCATCAACCCCGAGCACGGCACAAACGTAGCCTTGATGGGGAATTTCTCGGCTCACAACATGGATGCGACTTACGGCGTGAAGAACTACCACGTAAACCAGAGGAATGCCTATGCCCAGCTGATGTTTGAGACCACAGTCAACGATAAGCATAACCTCTCGACGGGAGTATCAACCACACACGACTTTGTGAAACAACGCCTTGCTAACGCCGGCTTCGACGCTCATAACGAGAAAGAGACGACGGCGGGATTATACGCTCAGTACACCTACACTCTCACAAGCAAAGTAGTGGCGATGGCGGGACTGCGACTTGACCACAGCAGCATCTACGGCACCTTCTTCACTCCACGCTTCCACTTGAAAATCACCCCTCACGAGATAGTGAACGTGCGTCTCTCGGCAGGTAAAGGCTATCGCTCAGTTCATGCCCTTGCCGAGAACAACAACCTGCTGGCAAGTGGCAGGCAACTGATAATCGACGACCTCGACCAAGAGAGCGCTTGGAACTATGGCGCGAGCGCAGCCTTCAACATCCCCATTGCCAGCAAAACGCTAAAATTGAACTAAGAATACTACCACCCTAAGTTTGGCAAGCAAGCTATTATTGACTACGACACCAGCCACGATGCCATTCACATCACCAACCTCGACGGCAAGTCTTATTCTAACACCTTCCAGATTGATGCCAGTTATCAGATTTTTGAGGGAATGGAGCTGACGGCAGCCTATCGATGGAACGAAGTGAAATGCACTTATGGAGGACAACTCATGGAGAAACCGCTCACCAGCCGCTACAAAGCGTTGATTACAGCAAGCTACAAAACACCTCTCGGGCTGTGGCAGTTCGACGCCACTTTGCAACTCAACGGCGGAGGACGACTCCCCACACCTTACACCCTGCCCGACGGCACTCCTTCGTGGAACGAGCGGTTTGGGCATTATCCTCAGCTCTCGGCACAGGTAACACGATGGTTCCGTCATTTCTCGGTATATGTTGGCGGGGAGAACCTCACTGGGTTCAGGCAAAAGCAAACCATCATTAACGCCACCGCCCCCTGGAGCTCTACTTTCGACCCCACTATGGTGTGGGGACCGGTGCACGGCGCAGTGGCATACGCCGGAATAAGAATAAATATTGGCAGACTATAACTAAAACTATTGAGCAAGTTAACAACTTACGAAACCTAAATAAAGAGTCCACTTTAAAAGTGGCATTTTGTGCTGATTCAAATATTCAAACGATTAAAGACGATTAAAAACTAATTGAATATCAATTAAATAAAATTCGTTGAAATTAGTTTAATTCGTGTGCTTTTATTTTTTACAGTGGACTCAATAAAACTATAATAAATTATGAAAAGATTAATTCTTTTAAGCGCTATCTTGCTGGCGATGACTACCAGCTTTGGCAAGGACATCAAGTCAATCTTTGTCACAACCTCTCCACAAATGCACTGCGAGGGGTGCGAAAACAAAATTAGAGGTAACTTGCGATTCGAAAAAGGCGTGAAAAAGATTGAGACATGCATCCCCGACCAAACCGTCACCATCGAGTATGATGCCGACAAGACAACTCCCGAGAAGCTAATCAACGCCTTCCAGAGATTTGGCTACGAGGCAACACTCCTCACCCCTGCCCTACCCGAAAAAGCCCCCGCAGACACCACATCCACTGGCAATTATCAGCCATGAAACTGAAAGACTGTCAAATGGCACCCCCGGCTTGTGTCTTTGCTTGATGTTCACGCAATTATATAGAATGATTAAAAGTCAAAGCCGAGGGATACCAATACGTTGACACGCTTGCTGTGACTGTTCCAGCCGATGACGGCTCTCAAAGGTCCAGCGATGCCGCTATTGTAGAAATAGCCCACTTGCGCACCCCACAGAAGCTTGTCATCAAAGAGTTTTTTCATCTCATCATTTTGCTCGGCCACACCGCCTTCAAGCATGAGATAATGCCTACCTGTGAGCCGCTGTTGCAGGCGCAGCGATGCGCTCACAAATTTGCTCTTGAAGAACTCAGCATGTCCGAGACCTGCCAGCGGCAACTGCTGTGGCATAAACTTGCCGTAGCTCAAGCCTCCCACTACGTTGCCCGCCATCACCGGCATGTCGTCGCCAAAAAGGAAACGCCCCTGCACTTGTGGACGGATGTGAGTGCTTGGTGACAGAGAAAAAGTCATTTGCCACATCGCCATGAGGGTGCTGAACCCCGAGTGACCTTTCCAGTGTGCAAAGTTGTCGGTACAAAACTGATAGCTTGCCTCAGTCCTCATTCCACGGGTGGCAAAATAATGGTTATCCTCGCTGTTGTAGCGCAAACGAGCGTGATAGTTGAAGTAATGCTCATTGGGTGTAAAAATAATCTCGCTGTGCTCATTCCACAATCCCTTGAAATGGTGATAATGGTCCCACCCTACTCCTATCTCGCAGTCAAAGTTCATGGCTTCGAACGAGAACAGCTTCACATTGGCGTGCTGATAGATATAGGAGAGGTTGTCGCTGCGCTTTCCGTGAGTATAGAAGTCGCTGTATTTGTACCAAATTTCGTAACTCGCCCCAATACTCTTGAAGGGTGAGGGTTGCATTTCGAAGCCCACCCGAAGCATGGAGCGCAGTCCCAACCGCAACGTCAAGTCAAGTTCTTTGCTATATTTGCCGGGCATGAAATAGCGTGCGCCCAGTTGAGCTGCAATCAAGTCCTCGTTGTCAAAGCGGAATCCCACCGCCGCCTCTATAGTATTGGTCAAATGGTCGTTAATCAAACCTTTTGGCTCAAGAGCGGGGGGG
>CALAVD010000365.1 GCA_937892085.1 uncultured Prevotellaceae bacterium | reverse complement strand
TGAAAATCTGACCTGACTGGTTCAATACTGCCACAACGTTCCAGAATATAGATATTTCGTTACTTGTGCTACATTCCTTGTTCTGCATAATGATGTTCTTGATGCAGATGTCAAGCATATCTTTGTAGTCCATTGGTATGTCGAGCACACCTTGCAGTGTTCGGAAGGCCGCCAGAGGAATGACCCAGTTCTGTCGGATGCGGTCCAGCACCTGAATGTCCTCGAGCCCGATTTGTATATCATCGGCAGCAGCTCGGAAGTTGCCGGGGAAGTCACTTTCAAATTTGTTGCGGTATTGCAGGATCTGCAGCGTGAGGTGTGACAAGCCATTATTGTTGATGGCTTTCAATGCCTCAAACCTTTGGTTCTCCTCCTCTGTGAATGACGAAGTGTCGAAGCGCAGGAAAAGCACACGCGAAAACAGCGCGATGTCGGCGGTCGGTATTTCCTGGCCGCTGAGTATGACACCGGCCTTAACCTCGGTAATCTCCTTGCGGTTCATCTCGTTCATCTTCATTCGCGTCCGTCCCACGCCATCCCATAGTCCTTTCAGAAACTCCACCTTGCGGTATTCGATGGCGTTCTTGTACTCGTCCAGGTGCACGAGTGCGTTGCTCACCTGTTGCAGCGTGGCAGTCAGACCGGCAATGGTGGCATTCTCAAGGTTCGTTGGCGTGAACGTGTTGGTGTTGATCATAAAGAACGACATCAGCGCCTTTCCGAAGGCCGACTTGCCCGAGGCAATTTTACCGAAAAGATTGAGAATCGGAAAATAGCCGGTGGTTCCGAACACCACGTCATGGAAAAGCGTAGCGAGTAGAAAGCAAAATCCTATTTTTCCGTTCATGCCAAACACCTCGATGAAGCGTGTCACATATTCATTGAGTGCGATGGTGCTGAGGTTAACGTGAACGAATTGCCGTTCAAAGATAAAGTTGGCCCGGTCATTCTCATACATCTTTGAGTTGGCCGGCATATAATAGTTGCCCATATTGGACTCCAGTTTGACAACCCCGTAGTCATCAGTGGTGAACCACTTGCCGTTAAACCATACGCCATTGCCGAAAGCCCAGAAGCCCTTTTGTTGCCAGCCGAGTTGAATGATCTCGGTGGCTTCGGTCACCACCTCATAGATGTAAAGTTTCAGCTTAGTCAGTTCGGCATCTTTAGCGAGCCACACATAGTTGCCGAGGCCTTCGACTTTCTGCTTAAATTTGGCGAGTGAGCAAAGATCCTCCTGGTTCAGCACAATGATTTCCTCGTGGCCGAAGTTGTTGCGAATGCGGAAGATGCGCCGTGGCATCAGCACATCCTTAATGTGGTACATCGGTTCGAGCACAAAGTTTGACCAGCGTGTCTCGTTGCCCTCTTTGCCGATTGACCAGTAGGAGTTGCCGGCGGTGTAGAAGCCATATTTTTTATAGTGCTCCTTGTCGATAGCTTTCTCCCGCTCGGCGGCACGTCGCACTTCGTCTTCCTTCTTAGTCTTCTTGGCGGCAGCGAGGGCAGACTTCCATATCGTTTTGTCGGTATAGAGGGCTTGCAGCCGCTTCAATAGCATCTGCACTTTTACGTCGCTGTCTATTTGAGCGAGAAGCTGTGTAATTTCTTTGACCACCGTGGCCTTTGCCTCGGTGGTCTCTGTACCGTCAAACAGCTTCTCGGCAAACCAAATAATGAAGTCTTTCTCCTCAATGGCTTTGAGGATATGTGTCGACGTGATGAAGCTGTCCGGGTCTTGTTTTTCGCCATCGCCACCTAAAGGAATCTCCTTGACCGTGACACCCAGCCCGACCGAGAGTGCTATTTTGCCGTTGGCACAAACAAATTTGTGTCCAGGGCCAAGTTTGTCATTCGCTTTAGCGGGGTCAGCGTCCGGGATAAAGCACACACGACTTGCGTGGCGTTTGAGCTGTTCAAAGTGGGCGACACTCCATGCACCTCCAAGTGAGGCGACAGTGTTTGTGATGCCGATGCTCTGTAGTTTGATTACATCGGGGGCTCCTTCCACAAGGTAGAAGATGTCTTCTTTGCGTGCCGCCGTGATAGCGTTGTCAATGCCGAAGATGGTCTCTTTCTTCTCATAGAGTGCGCTTGTCGGGCTGTTGATGTACTTTGCTTTGCTCTCGCCGAGTGCTCGAGCGGTAAAGCCGATGATGCGCCTGAAGCGGTCGCGGATGGGTATCATCAGCCGGTCACGGTAGAAGTCGTAGATTTCGCCGTGCTCGTCACGCCGCAGCAAGCCGAGTTCAATCATCAACTCAATAGGTTGTCCGGCAGCTTTTGCCGCTTTATAGAGCGAGTCACGTCGCCCATCAGCGAAACCTATACCGTTTTCAGCAACATATTCTGCGCCCCAGCCACGCTTCTCAATCGCATAATTGAGAGCGAACTTTGCCTTGTCGTTATCCTCACTGATTGCTTTCACATAGAACATGCCCGCCCATTGGTTGATGGCCAGCATGCTCTCGCGCTTTTGTTGCGCCTGAATCTCTTCGGCAGTCCTAACGTCGTGCGTCTCCTCGATGGTGACACCGTATTGTTGTGCCAGGTCTTTCACCGCCTCGGGGAAGGTGAGGTGTTTATACTTCATGACGAAGTTAATCACGTCACCCCCGTTGTCCCCCTGGGGACACCCCCCGAAGCAGTGCCAAGTCTGCGTGCGTGGGTTGACATGGAACGAAGGAGTGCGCTCGTTGTGGAATGGGCAGCACGCTTTGTTGCCTCTGCCGATGTGTACGCCACATCGTTCAACAACGTCAACAATATCTGCACGGTTAAGGATCTGCTCTATGTCTCTCTCGCTGATCATGTCTATTGCGCAACGTTGAAGTGAATATTATAATGATACAATGTGGCAGCCTCGGTGCCGTTTGCATTGAGGCAGATGCCATATTTATTCCAACGAACCTTGCGCCAGCGAGACTTGACTTTACCGCGCCCCATCCTATAAGGGACAAGTGCGGTGCCTATCACGATGTCCACGAGACCATCTTTAAGATAGATTTCATTGAACTGAACATCTTTGCGATAGCGTATGGCTTTTTCCCACTCTTTAATCTTGTACATGTCAATCGTGTGTTTTGAAGTATGAAACAATCTGGTTTGTGTGACGCAATTTGAGACGTGCTTTGATGTTGGCCACATGGCGTGAAACGGTGTACACCGAAATATTCAGCTCATTGGCGACTTCAAGTTTGTCGTAGCCGCGTCCGAGTAGCACGGCTACTTCATGCTCACGTGGTGACAGGGCAGACTGGAGTCGTGGGTGGCAAACGCAGCCCTCGAGTACACATTCACCACGCATGGGGCATTTCACATCTTCGAGGTGGAATCCACCCATCGCATCTATGTCAGTGTGCAGTGCGTCATATTCACCGAAATTGCAGCGGATAAAGCGGTGCACGATGCGGTATTCATAGAATGCCCGGTTACGTTCACTGGTGGAGTAGATTTCACTCAATGCCTTGAAAGCATCGGGATAGAGTTCCTTGATGGTGATGACCATCTCCTCGATGAGTTTGCGGCAGCTCTCATCGAGAACAAACATAGGTTTGCCTTCCGGCTTGCAACACACAGACCCGTCGGGCGTGTTGTAAAATTCAATATTCTCAATCATAAGTTATAGTTTTGATGAGTTCTTCAAGTGCAGAAATTTCAAGCGGCTGTAAGTTTTCGTGATGCATTTTGTAAAAGAAGGTGCTGCGTGACCAACCGGTGATGGCCATCGCTTCGTCGCGGAACTGAATCTTTTGTTTTGCAGAGAGATTGCGGTAGTAGTCAATTATAACCATATCAATAAAATATTGTCGAAAAATTTTGTCAGTCCAAAACTTTGTCCTAATTTTGGACTGCAAAACTACAAAAGATTTTGCAAAACCAACAATATATTATTGGTTTTTATAAAGTTAAAAAATATTAAAACTCATCAATTTTATGTACAACGGTCAAGTAATCAACGTATTGCTAAAAGAGCGTGGATTAAGAGCCAAAGATTTATTGGAGCATCTCCAATTACAAAGTAATGGTTCAATCACGTCGCTCGTCAAAGGCAACCCCACCGCCGAAAGGCTTGAGAAAATTGCAGATTTTTTTGATGTGCCCATCGACACGCTGTTTCAGCGCGCCAAAAGTTACGGCTACAATGTGATTGGGAATTCCAACAATGTTGCCAGCATAACAATTGGCGAGCTAAGGGGCAAAGCCCAGGCTCAGGACAGAATCATCGAGGAGAAAGATAAAAGAATTGCCCTCCTCGAGGACATGATTGCCCTCTTGAAGCAGCAACTTGAAGCCTCAAAATCATAGACGGGTTATAGACGATAATGCAGCGTTTTCCGAATGTAAATGGTTGACGTACTGACCAACGATGAGGGCGAGAAACCAAAAAAATATTCTTGTCCTCTCCGCCATTTCAAGGGTAACAAGTTGCACTGCAACGAGTTACCCTTGATTAATTGAAAAGTCATAGACGCAGTATAGACGATAATAAAAACCGAAGTTGAACCATTTGCATTCTTCACTGCCAAAGAATGTAAAAAAATGTGTGCAGCACGAAAAAAACTAAACTCGCTTAGCGAGGTACTTCAGTTCACGTTTCCCAAACTTCACACCGGCCCGAAGTGGTACGTCGATTTCTATGCCTACGACCCTGCCACCGGCACGATGCGCCGCAAGAAGTTTCACCTTGACAACATCGCAAAGATAACGGAACGCCGCAAGCGTAACAAAATAAATTCTGAAAATAGTAATAAACAAGAATAGCCGTCGAATCAGAAACATAGATATTCACCATTCAGGATATGTAATGAAAAATGTCAAATATAAGAATGCTTCAACAAAATATGAACTTTCATAGTCGCAGCTTTGCAATTATTTTGATGAAATTATTTGTACAGATGAAAAATAGTGACTATTTTTGCACCGAAATATTTGAGATATTTCGGTATTAAATATTGTTAATTCAATTCTCCGAATGACTATTAAAGAGCAGATATTGAGCATAATCAGGCGTAGCAAAAGCCAAGTGGTTTTTGTCATCAGCGACTTCACGGATTTGGGCTCACCCGAGACAGTGCGAAAGGTATTCCTTCAAGCGTGTCTGTCGGGTGACTTATATCGCGCTGCACATGGTATATATGTAAAGCCGGTGATGTCGCGGTTTGGCATTGTGCCACCATCACTTGAAATCATAGCCGAGGAAATAGCCAAGCGTGACCACGCCCAAATATTGGCGACAGGTAGTACAGCGGCCAATTTGGTCGGATTAAGCACGCAGATTCCTATGAATTTGTCATACTTAACCAGTGGCTCAACACGCACTATTGCGATTGGCAATCGCAATATCACTTTTCGCCACGCCTCGCCTCGCAATTTTGCTGCGGTTGGCAAAGTGGTTCCTCTATTGACGCAAGCACTTAAAGAAGTCGGGAAAGCTGCTGTTGGCGACAAGGAGTTGGGACTCATTCGTCAATTTGTCGAAGAACATCCCGAAGCTAAGTTTTGGCAAGATTTGCTCCTTGCCCCTCAATGGGTTCAACAAATCATTAAAAAAGCAGAATTATCTTCTGCTGTTAAAACAGTTAAATTAATTGATGACCTAAATACATTTGATGCTGAATATAAAGTTACAGTAGATGGGTCTGGAATTAAAACCTATCCAACAATTGATGTAGCACCATCAAACGCAATGAGATTTAGTATTTATGATCAATCTAAATATTATGATGATAATGGTGATTTATTAGATATAAATAATCAACCTTTTGAATGGATGGGTGTGAATTTGTTACCATTTATTGACGCTGATAGAGTGCAAAAAG
>CALAVD010000364.1 GCA_937892085.1 uncultured Prevotellaceae bacterium | reverse complement strand
CTCAGGGCGACATGTATCAGGGCACTGGCTACGAGGGCTGGGTGGCAACAGGTCTGGCGTGTATCTTCACTGACGGTTCATGGGCCGGATTTATGAGTTGGGGCACCACGCTCACCCCGATGACCGAGCCTGTTCCTGCAGTTCCTGCTGCTCCCTACGAGTTGACTTGGGAAAATGGCAGTGAGTGGGAGAATGCTAGTTTCCACTTCCACGTCAACCCCTATGATGTCAATGGCAACCGTCTCTACGAGGAGAATTTCAGTTACAGCATCTACTTGGACGACGACCAGTTGTTCACATTCACAACCGCAGAGTATGGCACTGACGATATCTTTGCCGATGGTGACCTGACCGAGATTCCGCTGGACTATAGTGATTACATCTACTTCTTCAGTTGGGATGGCACACGTGTGTACTTTGCCAAGAGCAACCTGGACGAGGACCGATTGTTCGACCGTCGCATTGGTGTTCAGACCATCTACACCGTTGATGGTGTGAGTAATAAGTCAGAGATTGTCTATGTGTCGGTGCTTGCAGTGAATGGTGTCGTGGTCGACATGGCCGGCAGACCTCTTTCAGACGTGACTGTTTGCATCGCATCCAAGCCTTCGCAGAAACCAGCGGGACAGCGCGAGGCCTCTATCATGCCCATTTACTTGACCACCAATGAGAACGGAGAGTTTGCGACCGAGCTGAATGCCAATCTTGATTATACCGTCCAGTATATGGTCAATTGGGAAACATTGCTCACCGAGGACCTCACTGTGGGCGAGGATGACGTTGACATGGGTATAATTGTGCTGCCCATTGGTTCGTCGGCTATCAATGATGTCAAAGAAGGCGTTCAGGATAACAATATCTACTACGACCTCATGGGTCGCAAGTATGATGGTGTCAATCTGCCTGCCGGCATCTATATCCACAATGGCAAGAAGGTGATCAAGTAAGTAATCTGTCGCTCCCACCGAGCGCAATGTGATGATGGGACATAGACCCCTCGAGGGTTTATGTCCCTTTATTTCTGTCGTGTCAATGTGTTGTGGCATATAACTGCCGAATATTGAGCTTTGTGTGTAGAAATGGTGTTAAAAATCTTGTTCTTTGGTAGATGGGTGAACAAAAAGCAGTAACTTTGCAAACTGAAAGACGAGCCTCATTGGAGGGTCAAACAGGGTTCTGCCCTCTATGCGGCTCGAAAAACGAATTTATAGAACCCACATTAATTTAATCTATTCATTAACTAAAAAAACATTACTATGGACAGTCAAACTATTCTGGGTGCGTTCAAGCACATTCTGTATCAACTCGTGTATTATATTTTCATCTTGCCTTACGATGTGTGGTGCAAAGCTATAAAGAGATTAGCTGCCCAACGCGAGAACAATGCTTTAAAATTCGTTGACATTAAGTCGCCGTGGCCCATGTTCACTTTCCTCAAACGCTGGTGCATCGATTTCTTCTTCGATATGTTGATAGCCATTGCTTGGATAATATTATTGCTGTGTTTTTTCTTTACGAGTTCCGATTTTGGTACCATCTTGATGGCCATCTATCCCATCTATGCCTCAGTTGTTGGAATTCATCTGCTGCGTGATTTCTTTATCCTATTACTAAAACCCTTTTCCAAGTTCCTCGGCTGGTTAAAGAAACCTGCTCAGCACCTTGACATTACTATCGACAAGGAGATGCTCTAATGATGTGTGGTTTAAGTATATGTGTATTTAAAACAACTGACTTATGGGCAATAACACAATAGGAAAAGCGTTGTTGCACATTCTATATCAGATTGTGTATGTGCTTTTTGTTGTTCCATATCACATTTGGTGCCAAGCCATAAAGCGGCTTGCTGCGCAACGTGAGAAAAAGTCCCTCAAGTTTACAGAGATTAACTCTCCATGGCCAATGTTAACCTTCCTAAAGCGTTGGTTTATCGACTTTCTTTTCGATTTGTTTATCGCAATCATTTGGTTTGTGGGA
>CALAVD010000363.1 GCA_937892085.1 uncultured Prevotellaceae bacterium | reverse complement strand
AGTTGCATAAACAACATGGAAGCAGAACTAATCGATTGTCCGCTAAAGAACGAAAACGCTCATTATAAAATAGACTTCACCGGCAACTGCGAGCAAGCAATAAAAAAGGCTGATGTACTGCTACTCTGCAACCCCCATAACCCCACCGGCAGAGTATGGACAAAAGACGAGTTGCATACATTAGCAGACATGTGCCTGAAATACGACACCTATATCATCTCCGACGAGATACACTGCGAATTTATGATGCCCGGACAACACTACACGCCATTTGCCACCATCGCGGAAAAAGGGAATCGCTACTGCGTAATGACCTCTGCTTCAAAAGCTTTTAATATAGCCGGTCTGCAATGCGCAAATATCTTCGCTCCTGACCCTGCTGACCACCAACTGATTGACAGAGCCATCAACATACATGAAGTTTGCGACCCCAATATGTTTGGTATAGTTGCAACTATTGCCGCTTACAACGAATCGGAAAAATGGATAGACGAGCTGAATGAACTCATTTATAATAACTATCTGTTGCTTTCTGACTTTTTGGAACACAATCTGCCGGAACTTAAACTCACAACAATGGAAGGCACATATTTAGCATGGGTTAATATAGAGCAGTTGGGAATCAGTGCCGAACAATTCTGCCATGATTTGTCTGAAAAAGAACATGTAATATTCAATCCCTCAGAAATGTACGGAGCTAAAGGCTACATCCGCATCAATCTCGCCACAAGCAAAGAAATACTAACCGAAGCACTACGGCGATTAAAGAAATTTGTTTCCGAAAGTTATACCCGACACACATAGTTACAAGCACTCTTGGGTTCAACAGAACAGAGGTCCTGCAACTCTACACCGAACTCAAAGAACGAGAAACGCTGAACTGAAAGCCATGACAAGCATACTGAAAAGCCTATGAATAGCAGACCCGAGAAAGAGCAAAAGTGCATTCACGAACAACATTAAAATCTTCCTCAAAATACGCAAAACAAACACAAAACCACACATATTTCACTTTTCTTTTGCATAATCAGAAAATTTGCTGTACTTTTGTAGCCTATTAAACAGCAGTACTATACACCAACCAAAACCACAAAGGAGGACAAAACTATGGCAACAGCAATCAAAGCAATTCCGACGCTTTATGGTGCGGATGCCGAGCGTTTTCTTGAAGCAGCAGAAGCCGCAGAGAGACGCTATGATGAGCGCGGACCAGTCGATTGGTCGCAGAACGAGGGTGTGCTTGCGGCACGCCGGATATGGGCTAATATGATGAAATAAAATGAGTTTCCTTGCTGACAAATGCTTGATTAGTCCATTTTCTGAAGATGTGCGCAAAGCATGTCTGCCTTTTTTGTGTGGCAGCGAAGATATGGACGAGTTCTTTGCCAACATCGACAAGCTGCACGACAAGGTGCTCATGCGACCCAGCGAGATCAGCAACAACCCCGAGGTGATTCGACGCCTGGGTGTCATCTCGATGAACACTGCCATCGAGGCCGACATCTTTGGCAACATCAACTCGTCGCACGTGAGCGGCACAAGGCTGATGAACGGTATTGGCGGCAGCGGCGACTTCACCCGCAATGCCTACACTAGCATCTTCATGTGCCCGTCAATCAAGAAAGATGACTGCATCTCTACCATTGTGCCCATGTGCACACACATCGACCACACTATCCATAGTGCCGACATCATCGTCACCGACCAGGGCGTGGCCGACCTGCGTTTCAAGGACCCCGTGCAGGCCGCCGAGGAAATTATCGAGAAGGCTGCACATCCAGTGTATCGCCCATTGCTGCGCGAGTACCTCAAAGTGTGCAAGATGGGACATGTGATGCAGAACAACGAAGTGGCTCTCGCATTCCACACCGCACTCGCTCGCGAAGGCGACATGCGCAAAGCCGACTTCTCGGCAAAATAAAAAGGTAATATTACCTAAAATAGTTTATGGTGCTCAGGGGATAATTCTCTTGAGCGTCATAGTTTTATCTCAAAAGACTTAAAAAATCGGCAAAAAAGAACCGACCCCTTTTGCCGATTTTTTGAAATTTAGTGTAAAATAACCTTAAAATATTTGCATTTTACCATTGGTGTGTATTATCTTTGCACCGAGAATGTAAAAAACAAGTATTATTAACCTTTAATCTAAAAAATGACACCAATGAACTATCTTAACCAGAGCGAGAGTGCTCATCGTCGTGCCGAGCGCGACAGGGAGCTGACTGAGTTCTACTGCGAAATTTATGACAGCCTCAAGGCTTGTAGAGTGAAAAACATGCGCCGCGTGGCGCTGACGATGACGCTGGCATGTGGAAGCCCGCGATACCATGTGGGCTTCGACCGTGCCTATATTGTGGTGGCGCAGCTGTTGCGCGACGAGAATGGCATAGCCTTCAAGAGTTCTCACATTCGTGATATGTGGCTGGAAATAACCAGCAAAGTGAGTCGCTTGATGCGTGATGGACGGCTGTCGATAGCACAAGCCGTGGAAATAGTGCTCGAGCAGTGCCGAGCCTCACGTTTCTTCCTCGCCGAGGAGCACGCTTGGGCCATCATCAAGCGCGAGCTGAGCAAGATGAATT
>CALAVD010000362.1 GCA_937892085.1 uncultured Prevotellaceae bacterium | reverse complement strand
ATTGTGCATTATGAATTGTGCATTGTGCATTATGAATTGTGCATTATGAATTGTGCATTATGCATTAATCAGATAATCACTCTGGCGAAGGGTGGGGCGGTTATATCGCAGGTCTCGCCACGCAGGAATTTGTAGTGGCCTGCCACGGCAATCATGGCGGCGTTGTCGGTGGTGAAGGTGCGCTTGGGTATGAAGGCTTTGATGCCTCGGCGGTCGCAGTACTGCTGCACGGCGGCACGCACGCCACTGTTGGCGCTCACGCCTCCACCTATCGCCACCGTCTTGATGCCGGTATCTTTAATGGCTTTGCCAAACTTATCCATGAGAATGTCGATGATCGTCTTTTGCAGCGAGGCGGCGAGGTCGGCTTTGTTTTCCTCGATAAAGTTTGGGTTAAGCTTGAGCTCGTCGCGCAGGGTGTAGAGGAACGAGGTCTTCAGACCGCTGAAGCTGTAGTTGTAGCCCTCGATGTGCGGTTTGGCGAACTTGAAGCGCTTAGGGTCGCCTTGTTGAGCGAGCTGGTCGATGATAGGTCCACCGGGGTAGGGCAGTCCCATCACTTTGGCGCATTTGTCAAAGGCCTCGCCGGCAGCATCGTCGATGGTCTGCCCCATTATTCCCATGTCGTAGGGCGACTCCACTTTGATAATCTGCGAGTTACCGCCACTTATGAGCAGGCACAGGAAGGGGAAGTCGGGGACTTCGGTGTCCTCGTCTTCCTTGATGAAATGTGCTAACACATGGCCGTGGAGGTGGTTCACATCGACCAGCGGAATGTTAAGTGCCAGCGCCAAACCCTTGCTGAATGCTGTGCCCACATGGAGCGAGCCAGGCAAGCCGGGACCACGCGTGAAGGCGATGGCATCGATTTCGCTCTTGTTGATGCCCGCTTGCCTTATTGCCTCACTCACCACCGGCACGATGTTCTGCTGGTGGGCGCGCGAGGCGAGCTCAGGCACCACTCCACCGTAGGCTTCATGCACCTTTTGGCTGGCGATGACATTACTCAAAAGAACGCAGTCCTTAATGACCGCTGCACTGGTGTCGTCGCACGACGACTCAATACCAAGTATTATCATAATTCTATATAGTTGTCAAGTTAGCAAAAATACAAATACAATTTAAGGTGATGTAGAGATTTTTGCAAAAATAATGAATGCTATGCACTTTTCCAACTCTTTTTGTGGGAAAAATTACACTTTTCCAACCATTATAACCCATTATAACCCCAAAAAGTTCGCATACCAGTTCGCCGACCGAAGAACTTGGCTGCAGACGGACTACCTGGCGGTGGATCTTTGCACCTCTAACAGCGGTTATAATTGGCCAAACACACTATTATTTTGTCAACTTTGGCCAATTATAATGCTATTTTTGGCCAACAGGCTTTAGAATCAGAACTTGTAACCAATCATGATATTTCCTGACATCATTTTATTCTTCATGGCTATCTCAAGGAAGTCAATGCAAAAAGCTGCGCCAATGTCATCCCATTGTGGATGTCCGGACTGATGTTCTAATTTTGCTAATTGGCTCCCTATCATTATCATAACAATGCACAAACTACCGCCACCCTGCAAGAACAGAGTGGCGGTATTCTGGCTTAAATCCTACTAACCGATTGGTGTTTTAAGATTGTTCATATTTCTGCTATTCAACAAATAGGTCATCCATGATAACCTCACTCTGAGCAACGGCAGAATGCTTGCCTGGCACTAAACCATAAGTGGTAATCATCGTGTTTACCAATGATTTTCGGCTCTGTGTCTCGTTTTGAAAAACAGCCATGCGCGTTCGAAGTTTCATAGCATACTCTTTGGTAATAATATAAGGAGTCTCACAAAATTTTATTTCGCAAAGATTGATAATCCTGTCCGCTCGCTCTATAATCAAATCAATCTGAGTTTTTTCGCTACTACGACTGCTTCTCCAAGAGCTTGAACTATTCAGTATTCTATCGATACCTAATGCGCTTTTTACTTGTTGCAGATGCAGAAACACAACAAGTTCAAATGTGAATCCCCGCCATACTGCTAACGAAGGTGAGTGGAGCGAATGTGACCAAAAATTGATGTCTTTACCACTATCGTGCTCTACATGTTTGAGCCAGAACAAAGTGAAAAAATCACATAAACGGATAATCTTATTGCGGTTTTTATTCCCGTATTGATTGAAAGTGATGATAAATTCACTTCGCAACAAGTTCTCAAGTATTCTCGTTAACCATCCTCCGGTGATACCCGTAATGTTGGCAATCTGTTTGACTGTTAGACCTTCTCGGTGATTGGCGAGTGTCCTAACTATAGTTATGTACTTGTCGGCATGGGCAAAAAGGGCTTGGTAAAGTTCATCAAACTCGTTGCGTAAGATAGCGTTTGGACCAAAGAATAGGTTGTCTATATTATTCGCCAAACTATGTTCATGGTGGTCAAGTTTGCTCAAATAGAATGGTACTCCCCCTAATATCATATAGCATTCCACTATGGTATAGCGATCCCATGTGAAGCCCTGATGTGCCAAGTATTGCTCAGTCTCATTCAGGGTAAATGGGCGCAGGTTGATGGAAGCGGTTATGCGGTTATGCAATCCGCCTTTGTTCATAATTAATTTATCCACCATCCACGACGTAGAGGACCCACAGGCTATTAATACGATGTCATTACGTGAAGCACCCCAACCATTCCAAAAGTTCTCCAAGGCCTTCACAAAAGACAAGCGTGTGTTGTCAATCCATGGCATCTCGTCAAGGAAGATAACCTTTCTTTCTTCGGCAGGCAATGCTTTGATTAACTCCTTTAGTGACTCAAAAGCATCAATCCAACTGCCAAAAGTCGGGGTTACTAACATTTTGCCATATTCTTTTATAGCACGAGCAAAATTAGCAAGTTGTTCACGTTGAGAGAAATTATGTGCACCAACATAACTGAACGTGAAATTGTTTTTAAAGAACTGTCGCACCAAGAATGTCTTGCCAACCCGTCTTCGTCCATAAATCACCACAAACTCACTCCTGCCCGAATCAAGGCATCGTTGCAACTGCATCTGTTCTGACTTGCGTCCAATTAAAACTTCTTTCATAGTCACATTGTTTTTTCGACTACAAAAATACTGTGAATGATTCGGAAATGCAAACTTTTTGTACATTTTATCGCCCCATAAGTCGCAATTTTTATTACTTATGGGGAGATTACAAATATTTTATCCCCCCATAAGTTGATGCAATTTTTGTTTATGGGGCGACAACTTAACATTACAAACCATTATCACATTATGGAGATCATCGGCTTTAAGACAACTTCGACCGCAGCAGCCATTTTCAATGCAATGCTTAATGCACAGTTAGAGCCACGATTTGTACATAACACAAAATATTAAAGAACATTCACCGCCACCCTACACCAACAGAGTGGCGGTAGTTTTATAATATCAAGGTGTTAGCACCTCCCCCTCCCAAAATCGAACAAAAGGGTCGGTTCTTTTTGTCCGATTTTCACCAGAAAGCGACTTCTTTGTTGACGAAAAACACGCCTTTGAAGTTGGAAGAAAAAGCAAAAAACAACGACAGATTATAAGCCTCGACAACGCTTTTGTCGTAAAAGACAACATTGAGTCAGGCTACGCCAATGTCATCCCATTATGGATGTCCGGACCGATGTTCTAATGATGAAAATTTCAACCCCACCATCAAGATTTGACTCTTGGTGGCGGGGTAAAAAAATTTTTGTAAATCAGGCAGTTTAAAACCCCATATTTGAAGATTGCCTTTCTTGTTTCCTCTATCGGACACGAAATATATATAATTATCTTTAGTCCAATAAGGTTGGCCATCAAAACTCTTGTTTGATGTGAGTTGTGTTAAGCCTTCACCATCAGAATTAATTATGTAGAGGTCGGCATCTTTTTTGTCTTTCTTGGTCGATTGGAATATGATGCGTTTCCCGTCGGGACTCCAACATGGCGAAAAAGCATAACCTTTCTTGGCATCGGTCACCTGTATCTGATTGCTACCATCAATATTCATGATCCAAATGCTGCAACTCTTAGCATCGCTCG
>CALAVD010000361.1 GCA_937892085.1 uncultured Prevotellaceae bacterium | reverse complement strand
GGGAGAGGGAAGAGGGGAGAGGGGAGCAAAGAGTGAACCAGATCTTCGTTCCTCGATTCCCGTTCCTCGATTCCCGTTCCTTGATTATCGTTTTTTTAAAAAAATTTGCTGATTTAAAAATAATATGTTACTTTTGTGAAATAAAAATAGCAAATACTTTTATTTATCACTTAATATCCTAACAATTATGGCTCAGTATTATTTAGCAGTTAACGGTCAGCAAATAGGCCCCTTGGAAGTTAATCAGCTTATTCCAAGTGGAATGACTCAAAATTCTTTAGTATGGACTGAAGGTCTGCCAACATGGACTCAAGCTGCCAATGTTCCCGAACTCGCACATCTGTTTATGGCGGCTCCTGCGGCTCCCTCTCCCGGCTATGGCACTACCAGCTATGGCTCAGTTCCTTATGGCGCATATCAGAATCCTGCCGGATCCACTGTAAGCCAGCAGAAGATTGATTTCTTCTTGATGTCAAACAAGGACAACTTCCCCGCCGAGAAATTGCCAGTTATTCAGCAATCCTTGGCACGCCTCGACGAGAACACTTTCAATAATTTGTCGATGCTTCAGTTCAAGAGCCCGATGACAGCTTTGCTGCTCTCCATCTTCGTTGGCTCTGTGGGTGTTGACCGTTTCTATATCGGTGATATTGGCATGGGTGTCGGCAAGCTGCTCACTTTTGGTGGTTGTGGCATCTGGGCTCTTATCGACTGGTTCATTATTCAGAATGCCACCCGCGAGAAGAACTTCGAGCAATTAAGCCAGTACCTCTAAATGTACTCAGGTATAAGAATGATTTTCCCCATTGGGCTAATTGCCTAATGGGGAATTTTTTGTGGAACAATTTAGTGCTTCTCCTGTAAATTTTCTTTGTTCTCTAAAGCCCAATTTATGAGTGCACTTTAAAAAGTGGCATTTTGTGCTGATTCAAATATTCAAACGATTAAAGACGATTAAAAACTAATTGAATATCAATTAAATAAAATTCGTTGAAATTAGTTTAATTCGTGTGCTTTTATTTTTTAAAGTGGACTCATTTATAGGACTCCTTGCTCGATGCGCACGCAGATGCGCTCGAGCATGGCGTCTTTGCGGTTGCTGCTGGGGGCGTATCCGTCTTTCATGTTTACACCGAAGAATCGCCCGAAGGTTTGCCAGAATCCAGCTCTGAAGGTTCCCATGAACGCTTTGATGATGTAGTAGCTCTTTTGATTAGTCTCTCGGTTGACGAGCTTGATAAGCGTCTTTCCTTGATTCTTGGTGAGCTTTTTCATCTCGGGCTTGTATTGGTTAAACACTTCTTTCTCAAAGCGTTTCAAGTAGTCTTCTTTCTCTTTTTGAGTGGAGAAGGTCTCTATGTATTCGTAGGTTTCTTGCAAGGTGCGGTTAATGAGTTTGGCGTATGGCAGCGTCTTGCGCACGTCGCGCACAGTGCGCCAGTAAATTTCTTCCTCTTCTTTGTTCTTGAACGTCTCAGCGGGATAAACGATGATGTTGTTCATTATCACTTTGTAGATGGTATCACCGTTAGCGTCAACAGTATATCCCCATTTGGCGACGGCACGTTTAAGCACCGACGGTAACGCCACGCCACTATCCTGCGCCTGCGCTGCCACATTGGCGAGCGGCGACAGTAGTGTGGACAAAAGCAATATTTTGAAGAATTTTCTCATTACCATCTGTGGCTCACATGATTTTGTACTGCAAATGTAGAACAAAGATTAATAATATCAAGAATAATAATGTTAAAAAATTGATAAAAAGTTGAGGGGGAGAGTTTAGGGGGAGGTAGTGTTTAGTTTGTTGATCACACTTCCTATTAGAGCCTCAGCAGTCGGGCTAAGCCCAGGTAGCTGAGGTTGATGCCCACATGCAAGCCGCTGACGGCGGGGTCGCACTTGTCGAACTTGCTGTGTGCGAGCCAGGGGGTGATGCGCAGCGACGATATCCATCGCTCACGGTGGGTAGCACCGGTGATTGACGTGTTGGTGACACCGCTGTTAAGGCTGATGTCGAAGTCGATAGATGCTATGAAACTGAAATGGTGCAAGTTGCGGCTCTCGACACTGGTGGTG
>CALAVD010000360.1 GCA_937892085.1 uncultured Prevotellaceae bacterium | reverse complement strand
CTTTTGTGGCATCGGGCATCTATCTGCGTGGCGAGGTCAACAGCTGGGGCGCACCAAGCGACTGGGAATTCAGCGATGAAGGCGACGGCGTGTATGCGCTCTACGACAAAACCCTGAGCGGGGCATTCAAAGTTGCCGACGCCAACTGGAGCAGCGCATGCAACTACGGCAGCAACGGCAGTATGGCATTGCTCGACACCCCTTATCAGCTTGTGCTGGGCACCAACGACAACATTTCGTGCGGTGGTAACACCTACGAGTGCAAGCGCATAGCCCTCACTATCGCCGATGGAAATGCTACTCTGCTGCTGCAAGGCAACGACGATGATAGCGACCTCACCTCGGTATTTGTGATTGGTGACAATAACAACTGGGACTATATGGACAAGAGCGGCGAACTCATCCTTACCGCCGACAACATCTTTACCGGCATGGTGACTATGCCCGCAGGCGACGACGGCTACAGCCATTGGCGCATCTACCAAAAGTTGGGCATGGTGGGCGTGTGGGGCGCCGAGAGCGACCTCTCTGGCGACAACACTAACGGAACTCTCGTCAAGGGCGAGACAGGCATGGTTTCTACCGCTCCTGGCACCTACGACGTAACCTTCAACCTCTCAACCGGCGAATATAGCCTCGTGAAATCGGCTTCTACCCCAACCACCATGACTTTGCAACCTGCCAACGTGGTGCTTGTGCCTGAGCTGCCAGAGCAAGTTAAAGTGCTGTCACTCAACAACAGCCTTATCTATTACAACGACCAGGATGCCATGTTCAACGACATCGCCACAGCGATGGGTAAGGATGCCAACTGGACCAAGCACACACTGCTCGGCAAGACTCTCAAAGCACACTGGGATGAGGGCGACGGAGTGGCAGAGGATGGCAATCCCGGAGCCAAGATGCTCGTGCGCAGCGAGGCTTGGAGCCACATCATCCTGCAAGAGCAGAGCGCACTGCCACGCACCAATATCGAGACCTTCCGCGCCAACGTGAAGCGATGGGTAGATTACATCCGCGAGTATTGCCCCAATCCCAATGCCGTCATTATCGTGCCTATGAACTGGGCTTATAGTGGCGACTGGAGCAACTACACCGCTTTCAACAGCACCTTCGTGAAGAACTATCAGGATGTGGCTGCCGACCTCGGCGTGACACTATGTCCAGTGGTTCTTGCCTATCAAGCTGTTTACGACAATGAAGGCAGCACAGGCGCCAATACCTGGTTCCTCGACGACCGTCACCCCACTCCTAAAGCAACCTACATGGCTGCCGCAATGGAGTATGGACTCATATTCGGCGAAGACCCAGCATCTATAACCTATGCGCCAAGCGACATCAGCGCCAGCGACGCGGCAAGCATGCGCACCTACGCCAGCAACGCCCTCAATGGCTTCACCAACTATGTGGACCACACTGGCGGCAAAGTGAACTACAAGGTCACTGTGCGCGACCAGTATGACATGGAGATTGAGCCATCCGAACCAGTGGTGATGACCTTGAGCGGCGGCGGCACAATCGATGAGAACCACACCTTCATGACCGACGGGACACTGGGAACCTTCGACGTGAACGCCACATCAGGCAGCTTCACCGCCGACGCTACCGTGAAGGTGGCAGTCGCCGAGACCGAAGTGGTAGTATTCCCTGCCATCGAGCTTAACGAGACAAACTTGAGTGCCAACGAGACCTTCGACGCTATAGGCGACGAGGCCACCGCTACCCTACCCGACGCTTGGCGCATCGACCGCCAACTCACCGCCCCACGCACCGTGGGACGCTTTGACCAAGCCGACACCGAGACCATGTATAGCGGCGGCGTGAACCTCGCCAGCAACGCCAAGAACGGCACCTGGAACTTTGGCGCCGACGACACTAACGACCGCGCACTTGGCGGTATCTCGACAGGTGTTGCCGATGCTACCCGCTGCGTCAACCTATATGCTCACCTGCTCAACACAGGAAAGAAGGACATCGTGAACGTGAACGTGACCTACAACGTGGAGAAATACCGCAAGGGCTCTAACGCAGCAGGCTTCGCAGTGCAGCTCTACTACTCGATTGACGGACGCAACTGGACCAGCGCAGGCGACAAGTTCCGCACTTATTTCGCCCCCGACAGCGAGACGGCGGGCTATGCCAGCGTGCCTGGTGAGACAGTGGCAGTGAGCGACGTGCTCAACGTGCCCATCTCGCACGGCTGCGACCTCTACCTCGCCTGGAACATCACCGTGGCCAGCGGCGACGCTGCCAATGCAGCCATGGCGATTGGCATTGACGACTTCAGCGTCGGCGGCGAGCTCCCCACTATTCCCGCCTCGAAACACTACATCTATGTTGACGACCAAACCGGCTGGGACGCTCTGGGACTCTATGCGTGGGGCGACAGCGAGCTCTTTGGCGCATGGCCCGGCGAGGCAAGTGTGGGTGATGTTACTTTTGACAGAGCTACCACCTACAAAGTGTTCCTGCTCGACACCGAGGGCGGCAACTACAACCTCATCTTCAACAACTGGAACAACGGCAAGCAGTTGCCCGACTACAACATAAACGCCGACCGCGACTTCTACTTCCAGATTGACGAGAATGGCGTGAGAGAAGTAGAAGTTTCAACAGTAATCACCACCGTGGCCGATAGCAAAGCGACAATCACCGTGAACGGCAACATCGCCTACTTTCCCGGGATGATTGAAGTCTATAACATCAACGGCCAGAAGTTGGCAGCAAGCCGCAACAGCGTCAACCTTAACGAGTTGAGTCGCGGCATTTACATCTTGCGTGCCACCGACGGCCGCCAAGCTACCACCCTAAAAGTGAAAAGATAACACAATCTCTTCACCATAAAAACACACAAGAAAGCCCTCGCGCAGCTAACAACAGCTACGCGGGGGCTTTTATTTTCAAAAACAATCAAAATCACATTTTAGCTTCGAAAAATGTGAGAAATTCCACATTTTTGGCACCTAAAGTGTGAAATATGCCGCCGGGAAATGGTGAGTCCACTTTAAAAAGTGGCATTTTGTGCTGATTC
>CALAVD010000359.1 GCA_937892085.1 uncultured Prevotellaceae bacterium | reverse complement strand
GCTGCGACAGAGTCCCACCGAGATGCGCTCGACCAACATCGCAAAAGTAATAGAAAACAACGACTTAGTTTCAAAGTTGGCAAGCGAGGTGAACCGCGTGGCTGGCGAGGAGTACGACATGGTGCTGCTACCTGCTGTGTTAGGCATTTCAAGCAATGAGAAGAGTCAGCAGTTGCTCAAGCTCATCAACTGCCCCGCGAGCTATGTAGCGACATTGCCACCATCGGTTCCTGGCGTGAGGATGCAGACCATGTTGAGAAAACGCTTTACCGCCTTAGGTGGCACAGTTTTCACTGGCGACCAAGTGGTGGAAGGCATTTTTGAAGGCAACACCCTCAAGGGCGTGAAGACTGCGAAACTCGACGGCACAGTGCTTGAAGCCGACAATTATATCCTTGCAACGGGTTCGTTCATGAGCCGCGGCATCGTTGCCGGCTACAATCACCTGGCGGAGCCAGCCTTAGGAGTAGATGTTGAGGACAACGGCCTCGACCGCAAGACGTGGTCCACTATCAACGTCACCGCTGCCCAGCCCTATATGGAAATGGGCGTGAAGACCGACAGTGCCCTGCACTGCTTGCGTGGCGGCAACGCAGTGATCAACCTCTATGCGGCAGGCTCCATCCTGAGCGGCCACAACAGCATCAAGATGCTCGACGGCGCAGGAGTTGACATGCTCACCGCATTGCAAGTGGCAAATAATATCCTTAACAAATAAACACACCGACAAAACTATGGCAACCGAAACCCAGACACAGAACGTGAGTGTCAACAACTTTGAGCAGTGCTTGAAATGCTCCATCTGCACAGTTTATTGCCCTGTGTCGGCAGTGACTCCATTATATCCTGGTCCCAAGCAGGCAGGTCCCGATGCCGAGCGTTACCGCCTCAAGAACAAAGAGTTCTTTGACGACGCTCTGAAAATGTGCCTCAACTGCAAGCGTTGTGAGGTGGCATGTCCCAACGATGTGCACATTGGCGACATTATCCAAGCTGCACGCATCAAGTACAACACCCACCGTCCCAAGCTGCGCGACATGATGCTCGCCAACACCGACTTCGTGGGAACCATGGCATCGCCATTCGCTCCTATCGCCAATCCCGTTCTCAAGCTCAAGCCCGTGAAGGCCGTGCTGCACAGCGTGATGGCAATAGACAAGCACCGCACCTTCCCCGACTACTCGAGCCGCAAGTTTGAGTCATGGTTCAAAAAAGAAGCGGCTCCAAATCAAGATCAGTACAGCAAGCATGTGAGTTATTTCCACGGCTGTTACGTGAACTATAACTACCCACAACTCGGCAAAGATTTCGTGAAAGTGATCAACGCCGTGGGCTATGGCGTGCACCTGCTCGAGAAAGAGAAATGCTGCGGAGTGGCTCTCATCGCCAACGGCATGCCCAAGCAAGCCCGCCGTCAAGGTGAAGTGAACATGACATCGATGCGCAAAGCCATTGCTAAGGGCGAGATGGTTGTTACCACCAGCTCCACGTGCACCTTCACAATGCGCGACGAGTATGACCACCTGCTGGGCATCGACAACCACGACGTGCGCGACAGCATCAGCCTCGCCACTCGCTTCCTTTATCAGCTCATCGAGAAAGGCGAAATAAAGCTCGCCTTCAAAAGCGACTTCCACAAGCGAGTTGCCTATCACAGCGCTTGCCACATGGAGCGCATGGGATGGGTGCCTTACAGCACACGACTGCTGCGCATGATTCCTGGCATCGACTTCATGATGCTCGAATCGCAATGCTGCGGCATCAGTGGCACCTACGGCTTCAAGAAAGAGAACTACGAGCGC
>CALAVD010000358.1 GCA_937892085.1 uncultured Prevotellaceae bacterium | reverse complement strand
GGGGACGCGATCTCCCTGCCGAGCTCATGCGCGAGCCTTGCGACCTTCTCCACAAGTTAACCGTTCGAACGGGCCTTGACGCCTTTTTCGAGGTAAATATTATCTTCGAACCCTACGCGCACGTGTCCGCCCATGATTATGGCTGCGGCTGCCATCGGGAACGCAGCCTTGCCGACGCCGGTTCCTGTCCAGGTAGATCCCGCAGGGATCGCATTTACAAGCCAGGCAAGGTTCCCGGCTGTAAACGGTGTGCATCCGGGGACCCCGAGCACGAAGTTAAAATGCATCGGCGCGCCGGGAACTTCACCCTTCGCGGCCATTTTCAGTATGGTGTCGACGTGACCCATCTCAAAGCACTCGTACTCGGGCTTTATGCGGTTTTCGAGCATCCTTTTCCCGAAAGCCCGCATGGTGGGCATGGTGTTGTCAAATATATCGTCTCCGAAATTGCAGGTCCCGCAGTCGAGGGTCGCCATCTCGGGAAGTGGTGTGGTATCGGTCGATTGCAGGCGCTCGTCAGGGGTCATTCCCACAGCACCACCTGTCGAAGGTATCAATATCACGTCGGGGCAAACCTTCAAGATTGCCTCTTCGCACTCCTGGAAGCGGGCACGGTCCTGAGTGGGAGTGCCATCGTCCCAGCGCACATGCAGGTGAACTATCGCGGCACCGGCATCTACTGCGCTTTTAGCCTCGCGAACTATCTCTTCAACGGTATAAGGCACATTAGGATTCTGCTCCTTAGTAACCTCGGCACCGCAAATTGCGGCTGTAATAATCAGTTTATCCATTTTTAAGTGTTTATAGTTGATATTATCAAGCTAACAGGCTGACAAGCTGACGAGACAAATGTAATGGTGAGACAACTACCATTGCCTTGTTTGCTTGTTCCTCGTCTGCTTGTAAGCTATCCTTTTCTCTGGCAGTCTTTGGGGGTTACGCAGGTTCCGCTGGCGCGGCACACCACGATGGGCTCGTCGAGCTCGTCGGCAGCCGAGGGCGAGATGTCGGGGCGAGAAATCGCCACCTTGCGAGCCTCAAACTGCATGTGACGTGAGGTGTTGCCTTCCTTGTCAATCCACCCCTCGGCTTCAATGAAGTCGCCGGCATAGACCGGTGCGAGGAAGTCGATGCTGTCGTAAGCACGGAACAGGCCCTCATCACCGTCACGCATAATTAAGAGTTCGGTAGCCACGTCACCAAAGAGGTGCACCATGTGAGCTCCGTCAACCAAGTTGCCGCCATAGTGGGCATCTTTTGCGCTCATGCGCAGTCTAATCTTTGTTCTGTATTCCATTGATAGGTTTATTGTTTATCGGTTATTGGTTATCGTTGTTTCGTGGATGTAGGGACAAGGCGTGCCTTGTCAGCCCCATTCTGCATTGTGAATTGTGCGTTTTACATTGAAAAAGCACTATTTCTCCACATAAATGCCGTCAACATAGATTCCCGAGGCGTGAACGTGCTCAGGCTTGATCTCGCCAACCTTCACCAGCTTCTCGGCCTCAACTACCACATAGTCGGCAGCTGTTGCCATGAGCGGATTGAAGTTGTTGGTAGTTCCCAAGAATACCATGTTACCGAACTCGTCAACGATGTTGGCGCGCAGGAAGGCAATGTCGGCCTTCAATGGTTTCTCGAGCAGGTAGTCTTTGCCATCAACGGTCACGACGTCCTTGCCGTCGGCCATGATGGTACCCATGCCGGTGGGAGTGAGCACGCCGCCCAAGCCTGCGCCTGCCGCACGAATGCGCTCAGCGAGAGTTCCTTGAGGGACATACTCCACAATGAGTGTACCCTCGTTCTTCTGCAACGCGGTCTGCTTGTTGGTGCCGGTGTGCGAAACGATGGCTTTCTTTACCTGATGGTTGGTTACTAACTTGCCGTGAGCCACCTCATCGTATGCGGTGTCATTGGCAATAATGGTTAAGTCCTTGACGCCCTTCTCCACGATAGCGTCGATAATTTGTGTGGCACTACCCACACCAAGGAAGCCGCCGAACATGATGGTCATTCCATCTTGCACCTTCTCGACAGCTTGCTCAAGAGTGATTTGTTTGTTCATAATAGATGTTTATGTTTACGATATTTTAATGTTTATGTTCTATAGTCTAATTAGACTGCAAATATAGTGAATTTTCCGCAATTAACACCCGTTTTCACAACTTTTTTTATCCACATCTTAACACATCATCCATAACCATAATAATAACAGAGGGTTGCGTGTCCCGACGGGGAGCTACCACGCTGGGCGCGCCTCGACTGCCTTGTCTTTATAAAACCACATATTTAACGGATATCCTCAACGCTCAAAAAATAAAAACTACGGATTTTTCTGATTTGTCTGACATCATCATCGCTCTAATAAAATAAAAAACCACATATTTAACGGATTTAACGGATTTTTTCTTTAGGAAAGAATATGGAAAAGGAAAGCAACTAAAACAACAAAATAATTTCATCTCAGAAAAAACAATTAAGTTGTCTTGTGTTGTTAAGATGTTGTTTCCGTTGTTTTTATAACTTCAATGAGCCCCAGCTTTAGTGCCTTGTGAGAGAAAGCGTTTTATAAAAAATCCGTAGTTTTTATTACAGATTTGAACAATCTGTTAAATCTGTGGTTTTTATTTCTCACTTAGCTGAGACTATCAGATTAATCAGAAAAATCAGTAGTTTTTATTTTTTTACAGAGTTGTGAAAGATCGGAAGAGCACACGTCTGAACTCCAGTCACACTTG
>CALAVD010000357.1 GCA_937892085.1 uncultured Prevotellaceae bacterium | reverse complement strand
GCTCGAGGAGATGCTTGTGCGTCGCCTCACCACCACCGCCACAAGCATCTCCTCGAGCACCTTCGGCGAGTTCATGCCTCGCAACTACTACTGGCGAGTGCGCTCCTGCGCCGAGGGATACAACGACGGCGTGAGCGAGACTCGCTGGTGCACCCCACAGGTGTTCACAGTCATCTATCCCGAGAACAACCAGGACAACATACAACCCTCGTTCACCGCACAATGGCTAACCGGTGGCTCAAGTGCCGAAGCAACGCTCGAGATTGCCACCGACGACGCTTTCACCAACATCGTCTTCAGCAGCACATCATCGACCGGCGAACTCGACATTCCCAAATACACCCTCATGCCAGGAGCCTACTATTATATGCGTGTGCACATGATTGACAACGGCAATTACCGCGTGACGGGAACAATCACTTTCAAGACCGCCTATCTCACCGCCATACCACCTACCTTTGCCATACCAACCGCCGGTGGCACTCTCTACAGCGACCAGTATGTCACCGTTGACCGCCAGGAGGCTGCCGTGAGCTACACCATAGAGATTTCGACAAGCGCCACCACATGGGGACGCACACGCTTTGTGGAGACAGTGCGCGACTTCGCCTATCACACCACCCTACCTGCCGGTGAGATAAAGGTGAACAACAAACTCATGGAAGACGGCACCACCTACTATGCCCGAGCACGTGCATTCTATAACACCGAGAGTGGAGCTGCCAACACCGCCTACGGCGACGTGATTTCCTTCGTCTATAACAGCGGCACAGCACCAACTGCAATCCCCGGCGACGTGGACGGCAACGGTGAGGTGACGGCAGCCGACGTGACAGTACTCTACGACTACCTGCTCAACAACGACACTACCCATCTCGTGAATCCCGACGTGAACGGCGACGGCGACATCACCGCCAGCGACATCACTGCGGTTTACTCAATTCTTCTCGGAACTTGACACGGAAAATAAGACACGCCACTACCGCCGACGTGAGGCGCATTATGGAGGTGCTGGCGGCCGCCAAGCAGGTGATGCGGCAAGCTGGCAACGCTAACCAGTGGATAAATGGCTACCCCGATGAAAATGCCATCTTGCACGACATGGAGCAAGGTGGGGCAATGGTGGTGGAAGATGATGGCATGGTGGTTGCATATTTTGCCTTCCTGCCCTCGCCCGAACCCACCTACGCTACCATCTACCATGGCTCGTGGCTCAACGACACCAAGCCCTATCATGTGGTGCATCGCATGGGTGGCGTGCCCGAGGTGTGCGGCATCTTTGCCAGCGCAATGGACTATTGCTTTGCGGTTGACCCTAACATTCGCGTCGATACCCACCGCGACAACAAAACCATGCAGCACCTCTTCATCAAGCACGGCTTCACCTACTGTGGTATCATCTACCTCGCCAATGGCGACGAGCGCTTGGCGTTTCAGAAAATACTCGACGCTTAATCCACACACCTAAGGCCAATAAACAGTTATGGTTTATCGTTCAGCCCACCAGAGAGCTACGATAAACCATAAACTATTGGTGGGTTCTATAAATTAACTTGAGGTGTTTTTGATTTATTTTCGAGCAGATGCGAAGTTAAAGCAGCAGCGGCATAGCGGGCTATGTTGCAAGGATTTAACGAAGCAGATGCCGAAAAGAAACAAAAACAGCCAAGAACCCATCTCAACATTTTATTAATTTATAGAACCCACCTATTATATTTTACTCGTTGGAATTATCAGAAGTTGAGCGATATACCTCCCATGAGACCTATCTTCTGCGCGCCTTGTCCTGGGAGCACATCCCATTGCTTGCACAGCAGGTTGTTGGCCTGTGCCCACACCGAGAAGATGTGGCTGAAGTTGTAACGAGCGCCCACATAGAGGTTTGCAACGTCCTTCATGTTGATAGTGCCATACCTGTAGTAGTTGCCCTCCAGCAATGTCTCGCCGGTCTCGTCGTCAAGAATGGGATATACCCACTCTCGCGAGAGTGCCGAGCGGTTGCCGCGGTAGTCAAAACCTAAGGTCACCATCAATGGCTTGATGGGCCATGCCGTAACTTCGAGATTGAACAAAGAGGTGGCACCATCATTGCCCAAAGAATATCCCTTGTAACGCATGCCATTCACATAATCCTCATCGCCAGCAGGTGCATAGGCCAGTTTCATCTTGGCCTCGGCAAGGGAGCGGTACTTATAGGCAAGTTCAACACCCATGTGCCAGCCTTGCCACTTGGTCATCTTGTAGATAGCGGCTGCATACTGATTGGCATCGAAATAAGGGGTGTTGCCATCGGGACGCGGCAGGTCGGCATAGAGGTCTTTGTAGATGCCGCTATAGGCTGCCGGCACCACAGCGTCGAGGCATCCCGTCTCGAAGCCATAACCAGCATAAATCTTTGCGCTAAAGCCCGCAAAAGGCCCCACGTTGAAACCTGCCAAGCCGTCAAATGGCATGTAGGTGTTACCATATTGCGCCAACGGGTCGTTATAGCGATAATCGTTGTGCATATCGCCTAAATGATTGATAGTCTTACCTCCTGTAGCTTGCACAAATAGATTCACACCCTTTGTAATCTTGAAGTTAAGGTCAACATTTGGCGAGAGCCTGATTGCCGCACCGTCGTTGAAAGAGACGTTAAGGTTGAGACCCGCTTTAGCCTTGAAGATGTCGTTCTCATAGAGATAATAAGGCGAGAGGGTGAGCATAGCATAAGTTTTGTCGTTGGCCTTGTTGGTGAACTCGTCGTGGCGATGCATATTCACCACATCGACGCCAAAGAGCATACCCACATCACCTATTTTGTCAAGCTCATAGCCACTCTCGACCGAGGCATTGAGCCAGAATTCCTTGCTGCCGTCGATTCCCTCGAGGTGCGACTTGTCATAGCCTGCATAGTCGATGGTGGCATTGGCCTCATAGTCGAGCTTGTCACCGTTGATGTCAACCTCGCTCTGCCATTTGCCATCGGCGCGAGCCTCAAAGAACGCCGTTTTGTGATCCTTGAGGTATTCACTGAAACCGCCATAATAGTTGAAGCTGTCGAAGTGCAGCTGTCCGTCAATCGCTAAAGTGCCGGCATTAAGCTCCTTCATCCAGTTGGCACCCACGATATTGTCGTTAAACCTCTGCTTCTGTCGCTGCGAAGGCTGCTCTATGAGTTTTGTAGTGTTCTTGCCCAGCCAGGTGCTGTTGTGAAGCATCCACACGCTAAGTTTCTCGTTAGTCTTGTCGATGGCACGATATCCTGCTCCAGCCACCATATTAAGGCGAGTGCCTCCTCCAATGAAGAGGTAGCCACGCTGGTTGGAGAAATTGTGACGGGTGCGGTAGCCATAAGGTTCCATCATGGGAATCTCTACCGGCACGATGGTAGGCACAGCCCAATCGCTGAACTGCGGTGCCACCGCATTTTTCTCCACGTTTTTGATTTCTTTAGGAAGCACCGTCTTCTTGACAACCGTTTTCTTCACTGGGTCAAACTCTCTCTCAAGAGTGATGTTCTTATTGAGGTCGGTCTTGTCTTGGTTAGTGTTTTGAGCTATCGCCACATTGCCCAAAATCATCGCCATCGCCAGGCACACATATTTCATTTTTTTGTCCATATCTATTATTATCAAAATCTTTAAATATCTGGTTAAATAAATTTACTGTAAATGACGATTATTTTTTGCCTTTCTGCAACTTGCTCAGGCGATTGTCAATCTCGTTAAATATCTCAGCCTCTTTGCCAGGATAGTTGGTCTTCAGGGTTCTCAGATAGTCGATAGCATCTTGGCTCTTACCCTGAGTCTGGAAAATGTCGCTCAGCAAGATGAATCCCTTGGCAAGCCAGTAGTAGTGAGGGGTGTTGCTGGCATTCAACTCGGTGAGGGTGTCTTCGGCATCATCGATATCTCCGTTGTCAAATTGCATCTGTGCCAACTCATAGGCTGCTTGTGCGCCAGCCTCGCTCTGTGTGTTGGCAGCCAGCTCACGCAGGTCGTCCATAGCTTCAGACTGCTTACCGAGGTGACGGTAAGCAATGGCGCGGCTGAGCATCACTTCCTGCTCAAGCTCGGCATTGAGGGTGTTGTTGAAGTTGAGCAGTTCGTTGGCGCTGCTCACCACATTTCTCCACTGCTGCGCCTCGCTTGCTGAGCGCACCATGCCAAGCAATGCCTGAGTGAGGTTGTCGCTGTTGGTGGCTTTCTCAGCCCACATCTCGTAGATGTCGTAGGCATCTTCGGGGTTGCCATACTGCAACAGCAGTGCCGCCTTGAGTGCCATAGCCCGCTGTGCAAATGCGGCATCCTCATTACCGTCGAGCGCCTCCGAGAGAGCTTCCATAGCGCTATTGTAATCGTTCTTGGTATAATAATAATAACCGATGTAGTACTTCGCCTCTTTCACATAGGCACCATTGGGATAGTCGCGCAGGTAGTTCTCAAGTTTTGAGATGTTGTTGTCGTCGATATAGTAAATCTCGGCAGCGTCGAATGCCGCTTTCTCGATTTTCTTGACATCGATTTTTGGACCACCGGGGATGCTGTTGAGGTGTGAGCTGAATGTCATGAGGTCGTCCCTCTGAGCATATATCACCTTCAGGTCTTCGGCGGCAATCTTCGCCTCCTCGCTGGCGGGATAGGTCTCTATCACGTTCCAGTAAGTGGCAATAGCCTTGTCATCGTTCTTGCGCGACTTCTCGGCAATCGCCATCTTGAGCATTGCCTCACGAGCCTCGGGCTGGTTAGGATACTTGTTGATGAGCTTTGCGTAGCTGCCTATGCCGCCTGCCGCATCGCCTTTGAGGATTTGCGCGTTACCCTTCTCGAGCATTGCCTCGGGCACTTTGCTTGAGTTGGGGTAGTTGGCGATGAGCTCGTCGAGTTGCTGAATCTTGGAGTCATACTGGCTCATATCGCCGGCGATGATTGCCTTGCGCAAGATGGCATACTCGGCCGAGGCATCTACATCGCCACGCGAGGCCTTGGTATAGTTTTCAACAGCGGCATTGAAGTTCTTGCCGTAGTAATAGGCATCACCAATGCGGTTATAAGCCTCAGATGTCATATCGCGGCTCAGCGAGTTGGTCTCAATAGCTTTCTCAAAGTAGTCGATTGCCTTGGTGTAGTCTTGTTGATTGAAGAGCGATGAACCAGCATTGTAGAGTGCCAGACCATAGTTGGCGTCGTCGTTGCTCACCGCATTGATGAACTCCTGCTGATTGGCGGCAGCACTCTTGTAGTCGCCAAGCTGATATTGCGCCTCGGCAAGCCACAGCTTACTGTTGTTATAGATGACCTGGTCTTTCTTGCCCATGTCAACAGCCTCCTTGAGGCTGCTCAGGGCATTGCTGGGCTTGTTATTGCGCAACTGCTGAACACCTTTGTGATACAGCACGTTTTGCTTGGCTTTAAGCACCTTCTCACTGGGGTTGTTGATATTGGCAATGCTGCGCAACGCGCGGTCGTAGTCGCTGGTGGTGGTGTAAGCGTCAATGAGGTAGTTCTCCACATTGCTGTAGTAGGAAGAGTTAGGATATTCATTGAGGAACTGCTCAAACATGTCGATGGAGTTGTTGAACGGTGTGCGACCTCCCTTGCTCTGGCTGATGGCGTAGTTGTAGAACGCCGTCTCGCGCACGTTGTTGTCCCATGTCGCTTTGGCGGCACGCTCAAATGCCATCGAGGCGCCGTTATAGTCGCTGCACTTGAGGCGGCTCTGACCTATGTAGAGGTAAGCGCTCTGCGCTAATGCGTCGTCAACGCCAGTGACCTCGGCCATCGTTTCGATAGCGCCCTTATAGTCGCGGTTGCCATAGTCTATCACACCAAGCATATAGGCGGCAGGGCGGCACTCCTCGTTGTCATCGTCGCTCAACTCGAGGAACTTACTCAGGTAAGGAGCCGCCTTCGAGAAGTTACCCAAGCGGTAATAGCTCTCTCCCACAACTCGGTTCATCTCGGCACTGAAATAGTCGTTGGCATCGTCTTCGATAAGCGACTCGCCAAGTTTCACGGCATTGTTGTAATCGCCTTGCTTATACATGATTTGGCACATGTAATACTGTGCCTGATAGCCCAAGTCGCCAGTGCGATCCACCTGCTCAAAGAGCTGCATGGCGTTGTCATACTGACCGTAGGCATACTCGATGTAGCCCTTAAAGAAAGTAGAGGCGGTGCCATACTGCTTGGTGCTTGAGAGCTTGTCATAGATGTCTTTGGCCTGGCTGTAGTCCCTGAGCATCAGGTCGCAATATGCCTTGCGATACAGCACGCTCTCGTCGTAATCGGCATCGAGGGCTTTCTCACGCACCACCTCATAGCACTCACGCGCCTGAGCAAAGTCGCCATGATAGAAATAGTAGTCGCCCACCTTGGCACGTGCCGTTAACGCCAAAGGCTCGTTGGGATGATTCTCGATAAACTCCTCGAGCATGGTGAGACTCGACGGGTTGCCAAGCTCAAACTCGTTCAACGCCATCATGAACTCGGCCTCCACCTCGTTGTTCCAAGTGGGGGTGAGACTGCTGTTGTGGAAAATAAGCTGATGGCTCGAACCAACATAGTTGCGCATCTCTTGCAATAGCGTTGCACGATTGATGAATGCATCACTACTATACTCAACAACACTGGGCTGTGCCAGCATCGCCACTGGTGCCGAAATCGCACATATTAATATTGCGGTCTTTAACTTCATAGATGTATTGTCATTTTATTTTTTACCTATGCATTTTTTTAATATGCAAATTTAAATATAATTTTTCACCTAATTACTCCAAAACCTATATAAAAAGAAAAAAAATAATTAAAATAATATTTCATGCGCATTTTTTTGTGAATATCAAATATTTTTTGCAATTTTGCATATTGATTTTTGTATTATATTATCTTTTAGAAATAGAGCGATTTACAGATTATAACTTTTAAAATTTTGATATATTATGGAACCTATTAAATGTCCGAACTGTGGAAACATAGTGCCTCCAGGCAGCAATCAATGTGTTTTTTGTGGAACACCAATAGCAATGCCAAGCATGCCGCAAGAGCCACAAATGCCGCAAATGCCGCAAGAACCGCAAATGCCGCAAGAGCCACAGATGCCACAAATGCCACAAATGCCACCAATGCCTCAGGCAGCTCAAGCTCCCGAGATGCCACAAATGCCCGAGATGCCAAAGGATCCCGAGATGCCTCAAGTTCCTGAAATGCCAAAGACTCCCGAGATGCCTCAAGTTCCTGAAATGCCAAAGACTCCCCAAGCTCCAGCACCTCCACAGATGCCGCAAGCACCTCAGGCACCACAGATGCCTCAAGCACCACAGATGCCACCAGTGCCAGCGCCATCAATGCCCGAAGCCATTGTTGTGCAGACCTTGAAGAATGCTGATAAGGCACCCGTGGAAGAACTCGCAGCATCTATCAAGAGCGGTGTAATCTCAATCGAAGACTTGCGGGAAATAGAGCTTGCCCCAGAGAAGATTCAAGCTGTTGAAGAGCAGCTAAATGGAGGCAGAACTATGCCAGCTCCTGCAACTATACCAGAGCCAGCTCCTGCAACTATACCAGAGCCAGATCCTGCACCTATACCAAAGCCAAATCCTGCACCCATACCAGAGCCAGCTCCTACACCTATACCAGAGCCAGATCCTGCACCCATACCAGAGCCAAAGCCTGAGCCGGCTCCAATTCCTGCTCCAATCCCACCAGTTCCAGAACCTGCTGTTGCTCCCTCTCAAGCCCCAGTTGCTCAACCTGCACCAGCTCCTGCTCCAGTGCCCGAGCCAGCTCCTGCTTCAGTGCCCAACACGCCGATGGGTGGAGGCTATCAAGAGGAGGAGAAGAAGAAAAAGAAATTCCCCTGGCTGCTCGTTTGCCTCCTCGCATTGCTTGCTGCACTCGGTGTGGGAGGTTATTTTGCCTACGATGCCGGTTACCTCGATGACGTCATCAAGTGGTTCAAAGGCAAAGAAAAGAGCAAAACTATCGACGAGGACGAAGATGAGGGTGAGAGCTTCGAAGATGATGAGGAAAGCTCCGACATCAGCAACTCTCAAGACGATGGAATCTATGACTTCGACAATGAGATTCCAAGCAAGGATCCTAACGAGCCCGACGAAGAGGAGTTTGAACCTCAACCTCTCGATGACGACGTGACTCCTGAGCCCGCACCTGCTGCACCAAAGCCTCAGCAACCTGTTCAAAAACCAAAACAGCAGACTCAAAAGCCACAGCCCAAACAGCCTACCCAGAAACCTAAGCAGCAGACGCAGCCAAAGCAGCCGACACCAACCCAGCAACCCAAATACGAACAGCCACACAGAGATCTCGACTACGAGCGTCTGCGCAACAACGGCAACAGAGTCATGTGATGCTCAATGCGCTTCGCGCAGTTTAGAGTGGAAAGGGAAGAGGTGAGAGAATGCATTGCATTTAACCCCATCACTGACTTCGATAAACGAAAAACGAAAAACGACCAACGATAAACGATAAACGATAAATGAGACGATTATTGATAATTTTGGCTGTAAGCTTCATGGCATTAGGTGCTATGGCACAGCCACACATCGACCGACCAAAACTGGTGGTTGGAGTGGTAGTGGACCAGATGCGCTGGGACTACCTGTATTACTACTATGAGGACTATGGCCCCGACGGCATCAAGCGCTTGCTCAACGAGGGATATAGCTGCGAGAACACAATGATAAACTACATCCCCACTGTCACCGCAATTGGACACTCAAGCCTCTACACCGGCTCGGTGCCTTTCTTCCACGGCATCGCCGGCAACAGCTTCATGATTAACGGCAAGCCAGTGTCGAGCACCGACGACAAGACCGTGGAGGGAGTGGGCACCTACAGCAGCGTGGGCATGAACTCGCCACGCAACCTGCGCGCCACCACCATTGGCGACGAGCTGAAGCAGGCATTCGACTTTGAGTGCAAGGTTTATGGTGTTGCCATCAAGCCACGCGCCTCAATACTGCCAGCGGGACACAGCGCCGATGCCGCCTACTGGTGGGACAGCAACGTGGGGCACTTTGTCACCAGCACCTACTACATGGACCGCCTCCCCAACTGGGTGGAGAAATTCAACCACAAGTACAACACCGAGCCCAAGTACGACCTCAACACCAGCAACGAGGGTGTGACTTACACCTTCCGCATGGCAGAGGCCATTCTCGAGAACGAGAAGTTGGGACGAGGCAAATATACCGACATGCTGTGCGTGAGCGTGTCATCGACCGACGCTATAGGTCACACCTACAGCACACGCGGACGTGAGAACTATGAGGTGTATATGCAGCTCGACAAGGAACTGGCGCATTTCTTCAAGGAACTCGACAAGCAAGTGGGGCGTGGCAACTACCTGCTCTTCCTCAGTGCCGACCATGGTGCCGCCCATAACCCCAACTTCATGAAGGAGCACGACCAGCCCGCCGGCGGCTGGGACGCAAGGACCGCCCGCACCAAGATGAACGACGCTATCAGCAGCGAGTGCGGCGTGCCCGATGCCATCAAGGCCATCTATGACTACCGCATCTACCTCGACCACAGCAAAATCGACAGCGTGGGTGCCGATGTGGCGCAAGTTAAGAAGGTTGCCCTCGACGTGCTCAGCATGGAAGATGAGTTAGTACTTGCCGTCGATTATGACAAAATTCAAGAAGCCAGCATCCCCAGCGTGCTCAAAGAGCGACTCATCAACGGGTATCACCGCGGACGCAGCGGCGACATCGTGGTGATGACGCACCCAGGCTACCTGCCCTTCAAGGTGAAGAGCGACTACAAAGGCACTACTCACGGCGCTTGGAACCCCTACGACAGCCACATCCCACTCGTGTTCATGGGATGGCACGTACCACACGGCGCCACCACCAAGACCACCCGCATCGTGGATTTGGCTCCCACCGTCTGCTCCATGCTGCACATTCAGATGCCAAACGCTTGCGTGGGAGAAGCCATCACGTTTGATGCTGAAAAATAATTGAAATCTAATGAGCAAACAAGCCAAATGGTTATGGATACTGCTTACCGTGATAATGACGGCAAGCAGCGCTCATGCCTCTCGCGGAAGCCTATACCTGCAAGACAATGAGATGCCCGACGAGCTCGTGTATCTGCCATTGCCTCCCGACTCGGCGGCTGTCGCCACCAACGGCGACTATGCGTGGTGGATATGGGGAAAAACCATGCGCTACACGCCTCGCGGCGAGCAAGCAAGCTGGGAGTCGAAATATGGGATGGTGCGCATGTGCACTATCTACAGCGACGTGCTGGGCATCGACATCAGCGAAAAAAGCACCCCTGCCATCTACCGGCTCATGAGTAAAGCAGGCGACACAGGAGCCAGCAGCGTGGTGAAGATGAAAGTTGCCCTTTTCCGTAAGCGACCATTCACGCTTATGAACGAGCAAACTTGGGGAATGTTCGACGGTCAAGACCTGGGAAAGAGCAGCGCCTACCCCTCGTCTCACACCGCATTTGGATGGGGCACAGCGCTGGCCATCGCCGAGATGGCGCCACACATGCAAGACACCATCCTCAGGCGAGGTTATGAGTATGGCATGAGCCGAGTGATAGTGGGTGCGCACTGGAAGAGCGATGTCGATGCCGCTATGACATGTGCCAGCGCTGCCATAGCACGCTCGCACGCCAATGCCGATTACCAAACCGACTTGGCAGCGGCACGCGCCGAATATATGCAGCTCAAAGGTCTCACCGAGAGCGACCTGAATGCGTCATTCCCCGTCATCACCAAAATTCTTGACCCCCCTCCCACTATCGACGACAACACCTTCGTGGGCGACCTTTTCACAATGTGGCAGGCCAAAGAGGTGCGTCCCACCGAACGTGGCGAGCAAGCCAAAGCCGACTATTCTATCAACGACGATTATTTAGTGAGCATGTTTGCGCAATGCTCACCAGTGGTCACCATCTCCGAGAGCGAGACACCACACATCGTCATGCTCATAAAAACTCTGAAACTCTCTCTCAGCAGCCAAGCCACCATCGTCAAGAGCAAGGTGCCTCGCAAGCGACCTTTCGCACAGCTCAACGAGCCTGCACCCTACAGCGGAGAGGACTGGCCAGCTTGGGGCGAGTCATCCTATCCCTCACGCAGAGCATTGCTCGGATGGGGCATCGCACTGGCTCTCACCGAAGTGATGCCCGACTGCCAGAACGAAATCCTCAAGCGCGGCCTCGAATATGGCGACAGTCGCATCATTTTAGGCTCCAACTATGCCAGCGACGTGGTAGCGGCAAGAGTGATGGCGGCGTGCGACTTGGCCAAGATGCATAACGAGACACTGTTCCAAACCCTCTTCGACAACGCTAAGAAAGAATACCAACAAAAGAAAGATGACTCTAACATCGACATTATTCTCGCCACCTCGCTGCAAGACGACACTTTGTGGTACTCCCTCAAGGGAGAAATCTACCACATCAAGCCCACTGCACCAGGCATCTACATCAATGGTGGCAAGAAAGTCGTGATTAAATGACGCAAAAGAGCCATCGTGAAAAATGTAATTTTGCTCTTGCCACTTTCAGTGACTCTACATTTGTAAAAAATTTATGCTAATTTTTGTCAATTAGCCTATTTTTTGCTACCTTTACACGCTCAAAACTAATGGCAACTTTGAGTTTATACACTAATTATCTGTAACATAGACATTTTAATTATAATCTAATATAAAATTATGAAAAAATTTCTTTCTGCATTAACGATGTTGATGCTACCGGTTTCGCTTATGGCGAGCGAGGCTGACCTTAAAATGCCCGATGGCTTTGCCGAAAATGCGCATGTGCTCTATTGGGGATTTTTAATTGTGATTTTAGGCCTCTTGTTTGGTCTGTGGCAATTTAGCCGAGTGCGCAAACTCAAAGCTCACAGCTCAATGCTCGAGATTGGCAATGTGATTTTCAAGACCTGCTCCACCTATCTCAAGCAGCAAGGAAAATTCCTGGGAATCTTATTTGTGTTTATTGGCGCAGCTATTGCTCTGTACTTTGGAGTTTTAGTAAAACCCGAAGACCCTGATAGCTTCATGGCTCAGCATCCCATTGGGGCTGTTTTCTTAATTTTGGGATGGACCATTGTGGGTATTCTAGGTTCCTACGCAGTGGCTTGGTTTGGCGTGCGCATGAACACCCTCGCCAACAGCCGCATGGCATTCGCTTCTCTTAAGCGTCGCCCACTCGACCTACTCAACATACCATTGTCAGCAGGTATGAGTATCGGTGTTGTTCTGATTTGTATTGAGTTGTTACTCATGCTGGTTATCTTGCTCTTTATGCCTGGTGATGTGGCTGGTAGCTGCTTCATTGGCTTCGCTATCGGTGAGTCTTTAGGTGCCAGTGCGCTGCGTATCGCCGGTGGTATCTTCACCAAGATTGCCGACATAGGCAGCGACCTGATGAAGGTGGTGTTCAAGATTGGCGAGGACGACCCACGCAACCCCGGCGTGATTGCCGACTGCACGGGCGACAACGCCGGTGACTCCATTGGTCCCACTGCCGACGGCTTTGAGACCTACGGCGTGACTGGTGTGGCACTCGTTTCGTTTATCTTGCTGGCTGTGCCTGCTGAGTTCCAAATTTCATTACTGGTGTGGATTTTCGTGATGCGCATCCTCGGTGTGGTGACTTCGGTGCTCTCTTACTATATCAACAACGCTATCTCTAAATCAAAATACAACAAGGCCGATGACCTCGACTTCGAGAAGCCACTTACCAGCTTGGTGTGGATTACTTCTATCTTCTCGATTATCGCAACATTTGCAGCCAGCTACTTCCTGCTCAAGGATCTTGGCAACAACTGGTGGATTGGTCTTGCAAGTATCATCTCTTGCGGCACACTGGGTGCTGCTCTGATTCCCGAGATCACTAAATTGTTCACTTCACCCACTTCAACCCATGTTAAAGAGGTGGTTGAAACCTCTAAGCAAGGTGGTGCATCGCTCAACATCCTCTCGGGACTCGTTGCCGGTAACTTTGGCGGCTTCTGGACTGGGTTTGTGTTCTTCCTGCTTATGTTCATCGCCTACATCGCATCGGCACAGTTTGAGATGACAGCTCTGTTAGGCAACTATTACTCAATCTTCGCATTCGGACTCGTGGCATTCGGTATGCTGGGCATGGGACCTGTGACCATCGCTGTTGACAGCTATGGGCCCGTGACCGACAACGCACAATCAGTTTATGAGCTATCGCTCATCGAGGACGACATTGACAAAGCTAAGACCGACATTGAGAATGACTTCGGTTTCACCCCCGACTTCGAGAAAGCTAAATACTACCTGGAGGCCAACGATGGCGCTGGCAACACCTTTAAGGCCACCGCTAAGCCTGTGCTCATTGGTACTGCTGTGGCTGGTGCCACCACCATGATTTTCTCGCTGATTCTCATGATTAAAAACACGTTGTTGGGAGCTACAGGAGACCCTGCTGAAATTCTCAACCTGTTGAACCCATATTCTATCCTCGGCTTCATCCTGGGTGGTTGTGTGGTATTCTGGTTTACCGGCTCGTCGATGCAGGCAGTCACCACAGGTGCCAACCGTGCCGTTGACTTCATCAAGAACAACATCAAGCTCGATGCTAATGCTCCCAAGAAGGCCGACATCAGCAAGAGTCAAGAAGTGGTGCGCATCTGCACCGAGTATGCTCAAAAGGGTATGCTCAACATCTTCATCGCCATCTTCTGCTTCGCACTGGGCTTCGCTTGCCTCTCGTCGCCAGCAGGAATTGGCGGCAACGATGCTGTGTGCCTCTTCGTGAGCTACCTGATATCTATCGCTGTCTTCGGTCTCTTCCAGGCTGTGTTTATGGCCAACGCCGGTGGTGCTTGGGACAATGCCAAGAAAGTGGTAGAAGTTGACCTCAAGGCTAAGGGCACTGAGTTGCACGACGCCAGCGTGGTGGGCGACACTGTGGGTGACCCATTCAAGGACACCAGCTCGGTGGCATTGAACCCCATCATCAAGTTCACCACTCTCTTTGGTGTACTTGCTATGGAAATTGCCATCAGCGACAACTTCAAAGAAATGGCGCCCTACTTTGGCATCGCCTTCGTGCTCATAGCACTCTACTTCGTCTATCGCTCATTCTACAAAATGAAATCGGTGTAAACAACACACATAAATTATAATATGTCAATCCCTGCTGTAGTTTTACAGCAGGGATTGATGGTTATAGAGGGAATAATATTTCTCACGCATTACGTTCTCTCAACCAGATGGCGAGGAAACGGTCATAGACGCGGTACTGGCCATTGTCGCTGGTCACAAAGTCTTTCTCGAAAAGTGCCTTTGTGGCAGCTACTGTCGAACTCGGCGAGAGCAAGCGGTACCGCTTGTTGAATGCTCCGCTTGAGATGCTTTTCACTACCCCCTCCTGAGCTATTGCCAAAAGCAATTATCATAAACACAACAAAAAAGTGACCTACTATGGCTACCTTTTGATGCTGTGAAAAAGGGGAAAAACTGGTTTACAGATATTTCTTCTTGTTTATCACAAACCCCACTTCCTTGAATTGGTAATGATGCAGGGTGCCGTCGGCGGTGTGTCGCAGGGTAATGGTGCCGTCGGGGGCGACAGCCTCGATGATTGCCTGGAACTGTACGCCAGTGGGTAGAACGAAGCGGTGCGACATGCCGTCGTTGCGGTAGAGCCGCTTGAGATAACGCTCGTGAAGCGCATTGAGCTGCTTGCGTGACCCGTCGAAGCGGCAATAGCTCTCCACCATCTCGCCAAACTCCTCAGTAATTTTACCAATCTCATAGAAATCGCCGGTAATGCGAGTCAACGACGCGGGGTTAGGAGCTCCACTGATGAAAGCCTGCTGATTGATATTCACTCCCACCCCAATTACTGTGTAGTCGATACCCTCGCTATCGAGAGAATGCTCGATGAGTATTCCTCCTATCTTGTAGTCGCCATAGTAAATATCGTTGGGCCACTTTATTTTGAAGCCGTCGGCATATTTCTCCAGCGCATCCACAATGGCAAGCGACACCGCCTCACTGATGTAGAACTGCTCCTTCACATCGACTTTGGGTTTCTTTATGAGCAATGAGAACGTGGAGTTCTTCCCTGGCTCAGCCTCCCAAGTGTTGCCCTTCTGACCGCGCCCCGCCGTTTGCTTATAGGCATAAATCAAGGTTCCCGACTGCAAGGTATTGGCATTACGCTTTATAAAGTCGTTGGTCGATGCCGTTTCTTGAAGTAGGATAATGTTAGGCATGGTATAGATTTAAGTGCATGATTGTGCATTACGCATTAGGAAAAGTCATTTTCACTGTGCGGCTGTCATCAGCGGGGTTGACGATGACATCTACTCGCACGGTATCGTCGGGCAGCAAGCCCTCGATGCGCTCGGGCCACTCGATGAAGCACAGAGCACCGCAGTCGAAATAGTCCTCGGCGCCTATGTCCTGCGCCTCGGCCTCATTCTCGAGGCGGTAGCAGTCAAAATGGTAGATGAGCTCAGCAGTGCGGTCACTGCGATACTCATTGATGATGGCAAACGAGGGGGAACTGGTGATGTCGGTCTCCACGCCAAGCTGCTTGCACAGCGCATTGATGAACGTGGTCTTGCCGGCTCCCATCTCGCCATAGAAGGCAAAGACGGTGTAGTCGCCCATCTCGGTCATAAACTTATAGGCTGCCTCCTCAAGCTGCTCAAGAGAGGCGACATTAAATTCTAAAGTCTTCATAGTCAACAGCTCATAGTTAATAGTTAATATTTCACAGTTAATAGTTATCAGTTGCAACTACCACTTAACACTTAGTTTCAGAGTTTCTCCCCATAGAGCAGGTCGCCGGCATCGCCCAAGCCTGGCACGATGTAGCTATGCTCATTTAGCTCGTGGTCGATGTCGCAAGCCCAGATGGTGAGGTTCTCATTAGGAAGAGTATTTTTCACAAACTCGATAGCTTGATTGGTGGCGATAACCGATGCCACATGCACATGCTTGGGAGTGCCACGGCTCAGCAACGCCTTGTGGGCGAGCGCCATCGAGAGACCCGTTGCCAACATGGGGTCAACGAGGCACAGCACCTTGTCGTTGATAACCGGGCTGGCGAGATACTCGATTTTCACGTCAAACTTATTGGGGTCGTGAGCATCATATTTGCGATAGGCACTAACAAATGCGTTCTCGGCTTTGTCAAAATAATTCAGGAACCCCTCGTGCAGCGGCAGTCCGGCACGCAAGATGGTTGCCAGCACCACCTGGTCGGCAATCACATTGGTCTTCGCCACTGCCAGTGGAGTTTCGGTATCAATGGTCTTATATTCCATGCGTTTTGAAATCTCGTATGCCATGATTTGCCCTAAGCGATGCACATTGGCACGAAAACGCAGTCGGTCCTGCTGAATGTTCTTGTCGCGAATCTCGCTCATGAACTGGCTCACAAGAGAACTGTTTTCACAAAGATTGATGATTTCCATAATTTTCAATTTATGATTGTTTTGAGATGTAGTTGTCAAGTATCTCGATTGACAGCTGCTTGTCGTGGGTGAGCTGCTCACGCAGCTGCTCGATGCTGCCAAGTTTGAACTCCAAGCGCAGGAAGCGCACAAACTGCAGCATGATGGGCTTGCCATAGATGTCGCTGTCGAAGTCGAAGATGTTGACCTCTATCGACAGCTGGTGGCCATTGTTGAGAGTGGGGCGATACCCTATGTTCACCATGCCCTGGTGCCTCTCGCCGTCGATGTAAACCATCACGGCGTAGGCTCCATTGTGCGGTAAAATGATTCCTGGCGGCAGCTCACCAATATTGGCAGTGGGGAAGCCAATGCCCCTGCCGTTGTGGAAGCCGTGCACCACCTTGCCCTCCAGCTCAAAGGGACGCCCCATGCAGTTCATGGCATCCTCCACCCTGCCGCCAGCAATAAGCTGACGCACTATCGACGAGCTCACTGGAGCGTATTGTCCCAAATATTCAGGTGCCTTCACCACTTCCACACCAAGTACCCTGCCCTGCTCCACATAGTTGGCGAAAGTTGTGCTGCGGTCATGCCCGAAACGGTGGTTATAACCCATCACTAAGGTTTTCACGTTATACCGGTCATGTAGCAGCTCAAGGAACTGCTGGGCACTGTATAGCGAGAGCTTTTCGTCGAAATCAAGTAAGATAAGATAGTCGGGAGCGGTAGCGGCGATGGCTTCTATCTTCTTGTCGAGAGTCATCAGCGCGCGAGGGCTGCCCTCGGGATTTACCACCTGCTGTGGATGCTGTCTGAAAGTGACTACCGCAGAGTGCTGACCACGCAACGCTGCCTGCTCCTTGAGGGCGTTGATAAGGG
>CALAVD010000356.1 GCA_937892085.1 uncultured Prevotellaceae bacterium | reverse complement strand
ACACTCCAGTCGAGAGCTATGCCGGCTATCTGTGGTCGAGCGTATCGCCAGGCGGCGACAAAATCGCCTTCTTTGCCGCCGGCAAGGGTATCATCGTCACCGACCTGAGAGGCAAAGTGCTCGCCGAGCTCGGCAACTACGAGATGCCGTGCTGGTACAACAACGACTACCTCGTGGCGCAGAACGCCAGCGACGACGGCTACCAATACACCTCGTCGCAAATTCTGCTGCTCAAAGACGACGGCTCATTCCGCTATGAGCTAACTCCCAAGACGTCGATGACCATGCAGCCCACCTCGGGCGGCGGCAAGATTGCCTACACCACCATCGACGGCAACATTACAATGATAACGATAGATATCAACGAATAACACTGCAACTATTATGAAAAAGATATTATTTCCAATAGCATTGTTTATGGTGGTTGCAGTTTTTGCAACCGCCAACCGGGACTATATGCCACACGTCTATATCAACCCAGGGCACGGCGGTCACGAGAGCGACGACCGCAACGTGGTGGTTTACCCCTTTGCCGCCGGTGACACTTCAGGATTCTGGGAGTCGAACGCCAGCCTCAAGAAAGGTTTTGCCCTTAACAACTGCCTGCGAGCCAAAGGTTACACCACCAGCATGTCGCGTGTCACCAACGACGAGAACAGCGACCTCGCGCTATCCACCATCGTGGCTCTGTGCAACAGTAGCGGTGCCGACATCTTCTATGCCATCCACAGCAACGCCACCGGTGTGGCGTCACGTCGCAACCACATCTTGGGACTTTATCGTGGCTACACAGGGTCGCCAGTGATTGCCAATAGCGACGTGCTGGCAAGCACCCTCATGCAGCGACTGCAAGTGAACCAAGCCGCAGTGTGGACCAGCAGCTACCAGATTGCCGGCGACTTCACCTTTTACCCCGACTGGCACAACCAGGGCTTAGGCGTGCTGCGCGGCAACAACGCCGTGTCGATGCTCAGCGAGGGTTCTTTCCACGACTACATCCCCGAGACCTACCGACTCCTCAACGACAACTACTGCTGGATGGAGGGCTGGAACTTCTCGCTTGGTGCCGACGACTACTTCGGCTACAGTTTCTTCGACAAAGGCGCTGTGGCGGGTAACATCCGCGACAACCGCATGCCACGCGTGATCAACGACTTCATCATGTTTGGCGACGACAACCGCGAGCCGGTGTGCAACGCCACCGTCATCCTCCTCGACATGGACGATACCCCTCTCGACACCTGCTACACCGACGACCTCTACAACGGCATCTACGCCTTCAAGATGCTCGAACCGGGCAACTACAAAATCAGGGTGGAACAAGAGCACTACTTCAGCCAGACCAAACAGGTGACCATTCAGGCCAACCATTCCACCTACTGCAACTTCGACCTCGCCCGTGTGCGCGAGACGCCTCCCGAGGTCATAAATTACTCACCGGTGTGGAACGAGGGCGACACGCCTCTCAAGGCCAACACCCCTATTGTCTTCGAGTTCAACTGGGACATGAACACCGAGGTCACCGAAGCGGCATTCCACATCGAGCCGGCAGTGGAGGGACATTTCCGCTGGGAGGACAGCAACTACCGCATGGTATTCGAGCCTAACGATGCCTACGACATCAACACCCTCTATACCGTGACCCTCGACACCACCGCCGAGCATGGTGGAGGCATGAAGCTGCAAGAGCCGTTCACGCTGCAGTTCAAGACCACCTACCGCAAGTATCTTGAGGTAATCGACATCTTCCCGCATGAGGGCGACCTTGTGCACTACAAGAGCGCAACAATTGAACTGCGCACCGACTCGATGCTCAACAACAGCTACTACTACGACAAGATTCTACTTACCGACAAAGACGGCAACCTGTTGACCTATAACCGCCGCAGCACCAAGACTGGCAAGAACACCGACCCCTTCGGCTTCATACGCATCCCCGTTGCCACAACCATGGTGCCAGGCGAGGAATATACTCTCACCATCTTGAGTGAGATGTGCGACACCGCAGGAATACACCTGCCCGAGACAATAGTCCACAATTTCACCGCCGTGGATGCCGGCGAAGAGAAACCCAGCGGCACCGTAATCGAGGACTTTGAGGATGCAAGCAAATTCTCGATAGTCGATATCGCGGTAAATACCGATGCAACTTTGAGTGCATCCACCGACAAACTTTTTGGCAGCAAGTCGCTGCAGTTGAAGATTAACGACCCCGTTTCACTGGATGTGGGCTTCACAAGCACAACGTTCGATGACGCAACCGTCAACGGCAATGAGGAACTCTCTATGCATGTGTTCGGCGATATGAGCAACCTATACCTCAGAATGCGTCTCTTGAGCACCGATGCGAGCCAAGAACTTGTTTACATCGACTTCGGCAAGATTGACTTCCACGGATGGCGATACATCACAGGCAAGGGTCAGCTCAACCCTAACAAGACCTACAAAATCTTGACAATAGAAACTGATAGCGATGAAGATGACCCTATCTACAGCGCCACCATCAAGCTCGACAACCTGCTCAAGAGCCCGAAGTCTGTTGTAGTATATGGCGACGTGAATGGCGACGGAGAAGTAACTGCTACCGACATCACCGAGCTTTACAACTATCTGCTCAACAATGACGATAGCCACATAGTCAATGGCGACCTCAACGGCGACGGCAACATCACAGCCGCCGACATCACCGCTGTATATGACATTCTGCTGGGACCGAGCAATGCCGCACCAGCCATCATGCCTGAACCTGCCAACAAGAGCGGCGTGAAGGTGGGTCCCATCCCTTCAAGCGACTACATCATGGCGAGCGCACCCGGCTACATCCAGGGCGTGGAACTCTACGACATGAGCGAAAACCTCTTGGCACGCAACGGCGGCAACTACATGAATGTGGAGAGCATCGCCGACGGACAATATATATTAAAGGTATATATAGGCGAAGAAGTGTCAACCCACCACGTGGCAGTGAAGCACTAAAAAGCTAACGAGCCTACGAAACTGTCACTCTCGTTGGGAACTTAACAATCAGTGCGACGGTTAAACTTCTTTAACCACCGCACTGATTGTTGGTTAACATAGTTATCTTTTCGTTAAACATTCTTTAATTAATATATATTAGAATAATCTTTTATAATTTTGCAGCCGAAATTTCAAATTTAAATTTTGTTACCACATTTGGTGGCAACCAATAACCAATTTATTATTATAGTTAAATGGCAGCAAGTCAATTTGCTAAAGTAATTGCCGAAAGTTCATCAACCCGCTCCGAGTGGAGCTTAGTTGACGGAAACAACGTAGTAGCTCACGCTATTATCTCAGGTATAAACCCTTATTTCTTGACACGCCGAGAGATAAGCCACATCATTAGGCTTGAATTGCCCCGCGATTTCTTCAAGCGTCGCTGGGACAAAGTGTATTTTTATGGTGCCGGATGCTCTAACCCCGAGCGCAACAAGATTGTGGAACTCTCGCTCGTGGCACAATTCAAGACTCCTGTAGTAGTCGAGAGCGACCTCGTGGGTGCTGCACACGGTCTGCTGCAAAACGAGGCAGGATTAGCTTGCATTCTTGGCAACGGCTCCAACTCATGCTTCTACGACGGCGAAAGAATCACCAAGAGCGTCTCCGCAGGAGGCTTCATCTTAGGAGATGAGGGCAGTGGCTCATCGATGGGCCGCATCTTCTTGAGCGATGTGTTCAAGGATCTGGCACCGAAGGAACTTATCGAGGAGTTCTTCGCTGTGAACAAAATCACCAAGGCCAATATCATGGATGCCGTGTATAACAACCCACACGCCAACAACAACCTACACGAGTACTCCTTCTTCCTTGCCGACCACCTCGACAACGAGTACTGCCACAACCTGGTCACCAACGAGATAAAGCGATTCTTCGACCGCAACATCTGCCAGTATGACTACAAAGACTACCCTGTGTGCTTCGTTGGCTCGATAGCCACACGCTACAGCGAGATTCTACTGCAAGTGGCTTACACCTATAATGTAAACGTTAAGAAAATAGTCAGCGAGTCGATGCCTGGACTGGTAGCCTACCACTCCATAGGGATGAAAGCCGAAAAATAACAAATCTACAAAAAACAACTGACCATCAAGATCAAATTGAACTTGATGGTTTTTTGTTGTTTTAGAGCGACGAATGTGCCTGAACTTGACAACACGCCTACTAATTTGAGTGTTTATTTTACTGAAAATTTATTTATAATCTATAAATAAAATGCTTTTATGAAAAATGAACATTTTTTTTGTTTTTTATTCGAAATGTTTGTTGTATTTTTGTAATCTAAAGTTGAAAACATTACAGAAATATGGTTAATAATAAGAAATTTTTATTTTTTGCATTTTCAGCCTTTATTTTGTCATCAATGGCAATAAAAGGGCAAACTTTAACACAAGACGAGACCTATAAGGTTCAACAAATCATATCGGCCATCAAGCCCGAGCACATGGGGATTGGAGAGTTGAAAGTAAAATACATCGACATTGTTGACGACTCAATCAAAATCGACCTCAGCGAGAACTTCGGCGACGTGCCGTTCACCAAGGAGAGCGTCAATAGCCTGAAAGCCGACATTGCCGCAACTCTTGGCGAACTATACCGCGACCACAAGGTGGCAATAAGCATCGACGGCAACGACATCGAGAACTATTTCGTGGAGTTTGACAACTCCTACAAGCGCAAGCACGCCGCATTTGTCACACCAGTCGATGAGAGCCGTCACTACAAGAAAGGTCTTAGCGGCAACATAGTGGCTGTGTGGCCCAGCCACGGCTGGTATTTCGAGCCCTACCTCAACCGCTGGGAATGGCAACGCGCACGCATGTTCCAGACCGTGGAAGACATGTACACTCACAGCTACATGATTCCATTTATCATGCCTATGCTCGAGAATGCCGGAGCCTATGTGTGGGACGCTCGCGAGCGCGACACTCACAACTTTGGAGCGGTAGTAGATAACGACGGCGGCAACGCACAGAATGGTTATCACGAAACCAATGGCAGCAAGAAGTGGAAAAACGGCGACGGCAATGGCTTTGCCTACGCCCACAACGAGTATAAAGACTTCGAGAACCCCTTCGAAGAAGGCACCTACCGCATGATAGATGCCGAGAAAGACAAGAAGAAAGAAGCGACTGCTGCATGGGACGTAAACATGCCCGAAGCTGGCACCTACGCCATTTATGTGAGCTACAAGTCGCTTCCTAACAGCGCCCATGATGCAATCTACACTATCAACTCAATGGGCGGCAGCCAGCAGTTCAAGGTTGACCAGAGCATGGCAGGCGGCGTGTGGGTTTATCTCGGCTCCTTCGAACTCGCCAAGGGCATCAACAAAAATGTGGTGACACTAAGCAACCACAGCAGCGACAAGAAAGCAGTCATTACCGCCGACGCCATCAAGGTGGGGGGCGGCAAGGGCAACATCGTGCGACGTGTGGCATTACCCACACCCGAAAACAGAGCAATCGCCGAGAAGAACCAAGACACGAAATATCTGGGCAAGGAAGGTATCGACTACCAGTATGTGGGAAGTGGAGACCATCCCTGGTTCCATCTGGGCTCACGCTACTTCTTGCAATGGTCGGGATTTCCCCACGAGGTATATTCCACCAGCACAGGCATCAACGACTATGTGGATGACTACCGCAGCCGTGGCGAGTGGGTGAACTGGCTCGCCGGAGGCAGCGACGTGCTCCCTGGCAAGCCAGGATTGAAAGTGCCCGTCGACGTGTCGTTCTGCCTGCACACCGATGCTGGCACCACTCAAAACGACGACATCATTGGCACACTCTTGATATACTGCACCACCAAGAACGGCAAAAAATTCGGAAAATATGAGAACGGCACACCACGTGAACTCTCACGACAGTTTGCCGACATCGTCTCTACCGAGGTCGTTAACGACATCCGTGCCAAGTACGAGCCTAACTGGACCCGTCGCGGCATGTGGGACAAGAGCTACTATGAGGCTCGAGTGCCAGAGGTACCAGCTCTGCTCATGGAGCTGCTCTCGCACCAGAACTTCGCCGACATGAAATATGGCTTAGACCCACAATTCCGTTTCGATGTGAGCCGCGCCATCTACAAGGGCATCGCCAAGTTCATCGCCAAGCGCGACCACCGCGAGTGCGTCATCCAGCCATTGCCAGTGAGCGCCTTCGCCATCAACAAGGTGAGCGAGTCGCTATATATGCTCAACTGGGAGCCCACCCCCGACCCTCTGTGCTCGAGCGCCGTGGCAAAGCAATATATTGTCCTCGAGCAGGTTGGCGACAACGGTTTCAAAGAGATAGAAATCGTTGACGAGCCTCACTACTCTGTTCACATCACCGACAACGAGATACACAGCTACAAGATTGTAGCCATGAACGAAGGTGGACGAAGCTTCCCAAGCGAGACTCTGTCTTTAGGCATCGCCCCCGGCAGCAAGGGCACTGTGATGGTGGTCAATGACTTCACACGCATCAGCGCCCCCGACTGGTTCGACAGCGGCAAGATGGCAGGCTTCTACGACGACAAAGATCATGGAGTACCCTATATGGAGCAAATCAACTACCTGGGATCGCAGTTTGAGTTCCGGCGCCACCTGCCCTGGCGCGACGACGATGCACCAGGCTTTGGCGCCAGTCGCAGCAACCACGAGACCCAAAACATCGCTGGTAACACATTCAACTACCCCTCGCTACACGGCAAAGCAATCATGCAGGCAGGATACTCTTTTGTCTCTACAAGCGTCAAGGCAGTGGAAGATGGAAATGTGAATTTAACTGACTACCGCGCAATCGACGTCATCATGGGCAAACAGAAGGAGACTTCTACTGGACGTGGAGCGAAACCTTCGCGATACAAAGCACTCACAAGCGGACTGATGAACGCCATCACCGACTACACACGCAACGGTGGCAACGTGTTCATGACTGGTGCCTACGTAGCCAGCGACATCTGGGACAAGGACAACCCGGCACAAAACGAGATGAACTTTGCAAAAAATGTGATGGGCTACACCTGGGTGGATGGCAGAGCCACTCTCAAGGGCGAGGCTTATAGCGTGCCAAGCCCCCTCAAGTTGAGCGACGGCATGAGCAACCTTCAATTCCACAACACCCTCAACAGCGACTTCTATGCAGTGGAATCGCCCGACGCCATCAAGGCGAGCGATGACCGTGGCGCCACTATTTTGCGCTACAAGGAGAACAACATCCCTGCCGGCATCGCCTCTGACCGCTACGGTTACAAAACAGTAGTTGTAGGCTTCCCCTTCGAGACCATCAAGAGCGACACCGAGCGCAACGAGTTCATGAGACGAGTGCTCAACTTCTTTGAGAACAAATAAAAACTGCCGTTTAATCCAGATCATCCACAATGGACGATTCATCACGAATACCATTCATCACCCATCGCGGATTCACCATCACCACATGCAACGGTGACTTATCGCTCGGGACTCATTTTGAGTTCGAGCCTCAGCGATATGATGACATGTCATGGCTGCATAGCTATAAAGCCTTCCATTGTGGTGATAACTCAATCTATGGCATATACATATTGAACCCCGTTCACATAGAAATGGGGCACATGGCATTGCGTCGCATGATTAAGGTTGCCGAAGACACAAATGCGGCCATGGTCTATTGCGACCATTTTAACCGCATGTCCGATGGCTCGCTTGCCAAGCATCCAGTTATTGACTGCCAGGAAGGCTCATTGCGTGATGATTTTGACTTTGGGCCTGTAGTAATGATAAATTGCAATTATTTAATTAAAGCATGCATGGAGATTGAGCATGATTTTGAAAAACTAAAATATGCTGGTTTCTATGCTGTGCGACTTGCGTTGTCGCGCATTGGCAAAATTGTGCGTATTCCTGAATATCTCTACACATGCGACATAATCGACCTGCGCAGCAGCGGTCAACGAATCTTTGACTACCAGCGAGATAGCGAAGCCGAAAAACAGGAAGAAATGGAGAAAGTATGCACTTGGCACCTGAAGAAAGTGGGCGCTTATCTCCCACCCGAGCAATATAACGACGTGGACTTGAAACAAGGCGTATTTCCTGTTGAATGCTCGGTAATAATTCCTGTGCTCAACAGGGCTAAGGTGATTGGCGACGCAATAAATAGTGTACTAACGCAAGAAACTCCGTTCAAGTTCAACCTTATCGTTATCGACAACCACTCTACCGACGGAACTACTGAGGTTATTGAATCCTTTGCAAGTGACCCACGTCTTGTTCACATCATTCCCCAACGGCACGACTTGGGAATTGGCGGATGCTGGAACCTCGGTATCTACGACGAGAGGTGTGGCCGCTTTGCCATAGGTCTCGACAGCGACGACCTTTTTGCCACGAACTATGCGCTTGAAACCATGATTTCCAAATTCTATAAAGAGAACGCAGCAATGGTTGTGGGCACATATAAGGTGGTGAACAATGACCTGCAAGAAGTGGCTCCAGGCGTTATCGCGCACCGTGAGTGGACCCATGAGAACGGGCGCAACAATCTGTTGCGTGTTAACGGCATTGGCGGTCCGCGCGCCTTTTTCACCCCCATCTATCGTGAGACGTGCCTGCCATGCAGCAGCTATGGCGAAGACTATGGCATGGGGTTGATGATTTCGCGTTACTACCGCGTGGGACGTGTGTGGGACGTGATGACACTCGCACGCCGTGGCGACGACAACACCGACCCCCATCTCTCCATCGAGCAGGAAAACGCCAACAACCTCTATAAAGACCGCTTGCGCACATGGGAATTGCAAGCGCGCATAGCTTTGAACAAGAACAAATAACCACAACATAAAATCATCAAAAAAATGACAAAAATTAATTGCTTTATCCCTTTTGCCAACGCCGAGCAGGCACAGGCGACTGTTGATGGCTTGAAGGCCAATTCATTAGTAAACAAAATCTATTTGCTTGCCAATGAGGAGGCTCAAGGCACCATCGATGGCTGTGAGATGATTAAAATCGACAATCTCACTTCAACTGCAACTATGAAAGCTATCGCCGAGCATAGCGACGCTTGTGTGACAATGCTTTACACCAAGTATGTGACTCTGAAGTTCGCGCCTTTCGCTATCGAGCGTTTTGTGAAGATACTTGCCGATACCGATAGCGGCATGGTTTATGCTGATCACTACAACGTGACCGATAAGGGTGCTGTTAAGACTCCAGTTATCGACTATCAGATTGGCTCGCTACGCGATGACTTCGACTTTGGCTCAGTGCTCGTATTCTGCGCCGAGTGCTTCAAGAAAGCTGCTGAGGCAATGAAGGCGACCTACGAGTTCGCCGGTCTCTACGACCTGCGCCTCAAGCTCTCTCAACGCTGCCTCATAACTCACATCAACGAGTTCCTTTACAGCGATGTGGAGCTCGACACCCGCAAGAGTGGCGAGAAGATTTTCGACTACGTTGACCCTCGCAACCGCGGTCGCCAAATCGAGATGGAAGCAGCATGCACCGAGCACCTGAAAGAGATTGACGGATACTTGCCTCCAGTTAAGGTGATTGATGGCAAGGAAGTGCCCAACTTCAAGCACATTGAGTTCAGCGAAGACAACTTCGAGGTGGAGGCAACGGTGATGATTCCCGTGCGCAACCGCATCCGCACCATTCGCGATGCCATCGACAGCGTGCTGAAGCAGAAGACAAACTTTAAGTTCAACCTCATGGTTGTTGACAACTTCTCGACCGACGGCACTCGCGAGGCTATCGCCGAGTACGACGACCCACGCCTCATTCACATCATCGCCGACTATTACGACATGGGCATTGGCGGTTACTGGAACCTCGCCGCCCACCACGAGAAAGCCGGCAAATTCATCGTGCAACTCGACAGCGACGACATATACAAGGACGAGAACACCCTGCAAACTATGGTCAACGCCTTCTATGAGCAGAACGTGGCTATGGTGGTGGGCACCTACCTGATGACCGACATCAACTGCAACCCAATCCCTCCCGGCGTAATTGACCACAAGGAGTGGACTCCCGAGAACGGACGCAACAATGCACTGCGCATCAACGGGCTGGGCGCACCACGCGCTTTCTACACTCCCGTGCTGCGTGAGGTGATGCTGCCTAACACCAGCTACGGCGAGGACTACGCTCTGGGATTGAACATCTCGCGCACCTACCAGATTGGACGCGTCTATGAGCCAGTTTACCTGTGCCGCCGCTGGGACGACAACAGCGACGCCAACGCCGACGTGGTGAAGATGAACAATAACAACCTCTACAAAGACCGCATGCGCACATGGGAACTCATGGCACGCATCGCAATGAACAAGAGGAACTGCTGCGGATGTTGCTGATTGAACAAATAGATAAACTTATTGAGCAGCAGTTGCGTGAATGGCAACTGGTGCGAGACAACTATGCCGCACTCGATGAGGCGCGGTATCGTGAAGTGATTCTTGAAAACAGCCTTGATAAGTCGCGCATAGTCTTGCAATACAATCCTAAGCGACTGAGGTCGTCGTCGGCAAAGATAGATGCCGCCTCGCTCAAAGCTCGTCCTTGCTTCTTGTGCAGCGACAACCAACCTCAGCAACAAGAGTCTGTGGTATGGGACAAACTTTACAAGATCCAGGTGAATCCCTATCCCATTTTCTCGCGTCATCTCACCATATCTACTGTGGAGCACACGCCACAGCGCATGGGCGGCAGCATTGCCCACATGATGCGCCTGGCCAAAGACCTCAATGGCTATGTCGTGTTCTACAATGGTCCACGCAGTGGAGCATCGGCTCCCGACCATGCTCATTTTCAAGCCGGGATATGCCAGGAGCTACCCATCTGCAGTGAACTTGCTGGAGCCACGATAAATCTGCTTGACGCTAACAGCAACGGGATGTTTGGCTCTGTCACCAGCTTGAGCAGACCAGTTTTCCAAATCGAGACACTCGACATCGAGCAAGGAGAGCAATGGTTCAACGACTTAATTGACGTTTTGCCAGTGAAAGAGGGGCATGACGAACCCATGATTAATTTGCTCTGCTGGCATGAAGGCAACTCTTGGCACATCACTGTCTTTCCACGGCGCAAGCATCGCCCGGCATGCTATGGCACTGGCGAGGATCAGTTTGTGCTAAGTCCTGCATCGGTCGATCTTGGCGGACTTTGGGCAATAGCGCGAGAAGAAGACTACAACACCCTCACCCTTCACGATGTGCGACTCATCCTCATGGATGTGTGCATATCGCCCGAAGACTTTGAGGTAATTTCAGACAAACTATATGAAAAGTATCATACCTAAACAATAACAGACTATGGCACAAGTTCCTCAAGTGAGAGTGGGCATCATGAACGAGCCCATGGTTGAGTTTGAACTCAACGGCGACTATCGTGCCGACGGCGAGAAGGTCACCGGCAATCAGCTGGCGCAGTGCGTCGATGGCATGGTAATGTGGAACGGCAAGAAATACCGCGACCTGCTATTCGAGCCTATCAATGTAGATAGCGACTCGTTCACTCTCGAGAATGTGACTATCGGTGTGAGTTTTCACTGGCGACGTAAGGAGAACCAGACGTTCCGGGGCGCTCTACACCTAATCGTCGAGAACGACAAAATCACCACTATCAACATCCTATCGGTGGAGGAATACCTGCTGAGCGTGATTTCGAGCGAGATGAGCGCCAACGCCTCACTGGAGCTCCTCAAGGCTCACGCCGTGATTTCGCGCAGCTGGCTATTAGCGCAAATCCACAAGGACAACAATGAGGCCCTCGACCACGACCCGGGGCTGCATCAGGAGTTTGAGACGAGCAGCGACGACGAGGAGATTAAATGGTGGGACCGTGACGACCATGTGAACTTCGACGTGTGCGCCGACGACCACTGCCAGCGCTATCAGGGCATCACCCGTGCCTCGACAGAGGCGGTGCGCCATGCCATCGAAGCCACCTGGGGACAGGTGCTGATGTATGGCGGCGAACTCTGC
>CALAVD010000355.1 GCA_937892085.1 uncultured Prevotellaceae bacterium | reverse complement strand
GTTCTTACTCTGCGCGCAGTGTGTAACGCTTGTAGTCATTGATTGTCAAATCCTTGTCTACAGAGTGCAAGTACTGCTCAACGCTAATCTTAGAGTCATCGATGTAAGCCTGGTCGAGAAGACAATTCTCCTTGAAGAACTTGTTGAGCATACCCTTAGCGATATTCTCAATCATCTGCTCTGACAATGAAGCAGCCTTCTCCTCAGCTACAGTCTTCTTAATCTCCTTAGCCTTAGCTACGTCCTCAGCTGTGATCCATCCCTTGTCCATGTTAGACTCCATGTGCTCCTCAGAGTCAACGTGTGCAGGGTTGATACCAGCCTTCTTGAGAGCTGCGTCGATAGCCTTAGAAATTTGGTTCTCCTTAGCCTTCTCGATGTCTGCCTTGTACTCAGCGTCGATAGTTGCCTGTGGAACTGACTTCTCGTCGAGAGCTACTGGGTTCATAGCTGCAACCTGCATTGCGATGTTCTTACCTACCTGTGCGTCAGCGGCCTTGTTGAGGGCGATAAGTGTGCAGAGGAAGTTACCGTTCATGTGGTTGTAAGCGATGATGTTCTCACCCTCTACAGTAGCGTAGCCGTCGAGCTCCATCTTCTCACCTGTAACACCTGAGCGGTTTACAACAGCGTCAGCGATTGTGTCGTTACCGAGCTTAAGGTTCTTAACCTCATCGAGAGTCTTAGCCTTAGCTGCTACGGCAGCGTCTATAATCTGGTTGGCGAGTGCCACGAAGTCAGCGTTCTTAGCAACGAAGTCTGTCTCACACTTCAAGGCGATCATAGCGCCGAAGTTGCCGTTTACCTTTGCGAGAACACAACCCTCAGCTGCCTCACGGTCAGAACGCTTAGCTGCTACCATCTGTCCTTTCTTGCGGAGTATCTCCATTGCCTCATCGAAGTCACCGTTAGCCTCTGTGAGGGCCTTCTTACAGTCCATGAGACCTGCCTGTGTCTTCTGACGGAGCTTATTTATGTCTGCTAATGTTATAGCCATAATGATTTTTTTGTTAAATATTAAAAGTGAAACGGAATTTCTTCTATTTCACTTTTAATATAGTGTGTTAAAATTGTTTTTTACTCAGCCTTGTTGTCCTCTTCCTCAGCACTCTCCTCAGCCTTAGCTGTCTTAGCTGACTTCTTCTCTCCTGCTGCCTCCATGTCAACCTTCTCAGCCTTGCGCTCGTCAAGACCTTCCTTGATTGCGCCGCATACAGCGTCGAGGATTACCTCGATTGACTTAGATGCGTCATCGTTAGCTGGGATGACGAAGTCAACATTGTTAGGGTTTGAGTTTGTGTCGACGATTGCGAATACAGGGATACCGAGACGGTTAGCCTCGCTCACTGCGATGTGCTCCTTCATTACGTCAACAACGAACAATGCTGATGGGAGACGAGTAAGGTCTGCTATTGAACCGAGGTTCTTCTCGAGCTTAGCGCGCTTACGCTGAATCTGAAGATTCTCACGCTTTGAGAGCTTAGCGTATGTGCCGTCAGCGATGAGTTTGTCGATGTTAGCCATCTTCTTCACTGCTTTACGGATAGTAGGGAAGTTTGTGAGCATACCGCCTGGCCAACGCTCAATAACGTAAGGCATGTTAACCGACTGTGCTTTCTCTGCAACTACGTCCTTAGCCTGTTTCTTAGTAGCAACAAAAAGTATTCTCTTACCGCTCTTAGCAATCTGCTTGAGAGCCTCTGCTGCTGTCTCAGTCTTAGCAACAGTCTTGTGTAAGTCGATGATGTGGATGCCATTGCGCTCCATGAAGATATAAGGAGCCATGGCGGGGTTCCATTTACGTTTCAGGTGACCAAAGTGACATGTTGCGTCAAGCAGTTGGTCAAAATTTGGTGTTTGCATTGTTTAAAAATTTGTTTTGTTTACGTTCAACTTAATCAATCGCATAGTAGCCAGCATATTTACTAATGTGCTTAACACATGCAGAGTCTATGCGATTTGGATACTAAACTCTGTTGCGTTTCAGAGCAAGACGTTGAAATAGTCGGTTTCGTCGATAGGTTATAGATAAAAATCTGATAACTGGTAACTGACAACTGATGACTATCAATATTAACGCTTGCTGAACTGGAAACGCTTGCGGGCCTTGGGCTGACCTGGTTTCTTGCGCTCTACGGCACGTGGGTCGCGAGTCATGAAGCCTTCCTTGCGCAATGCACTCTTGTCCTCGGCATTGATTTTCACCAGTGCGCGGGCAATAGCAAGACGCAGTGCCTCGGCCTGTCCCTTGTAACCACCACCTATCAGGTTAACCTTGATGTTATACTTCTCGGTTGCCTCGAGGGTGTTCAATGGTTGCTTAACGATGAATTGAAGAATTGGAGATGGGAAGTATTCTTCAAGTGTGCGCTTGTTGATTGTGATCTCGCCATTTCCTTCGCTAACATACACGCGTGCGATAGCTGCTTTACGACGACCTACTGCATTAATCTGTTCCATACTTCCAATTATTTAAGTTTGTTGATATCAATTGTCTTGGGTTGCTGAGCCTCATGGGGATGTTTTGGACCATTGTAGATATATACATTGTTCAAAATCTTCGCGCCAAGCTTGTTCTTGGGGAGCATACCCTTAATCACATGGAGGAACAATGGGTGCTTGCCATTGACACGCACTTTCTCACTCTTCTTTTGGAGAATTGCAGGAGTCGCATAACGCTGACCACCAGGATAGCCAGTATAGCTAACGTAGGTGCGGTCGTCCCACTTATTGCCAGTGAGCTTAACCTTATCGGCGTTGATGATGATTACGTTATCACCACAGTCAACGTGTGGTGTGAAGCTGGGTTTGTACTTTCCGCGCAAGATTTTCGCTACTTTTGCGCACAAGCGACCCAGTACCTGATCGGTAGCATCTACTACTACCCATTCTTTCTGTACGTCTTCCTTGCGGATAGACACGGTCTTGTAACTTAAAGTGTTCACTTTTTAAAATCCTGATTAAAAATTAATTAAATCTTCAACAGAGCACACAATGACACGGCCAAATGTCACTCTCTGGCACACTGCTGAAATTATCTTGGATATAATCGGCGTGCAAAGGTACAACATTATTTAATAACAGCAACAACCCTGCCATGCCAAAAGCACTGCAAAAGCACCGATTTTAAGAAACATTAACAGGATTAACAATTATTGCAACTGTTCAGCGATGTCACTTTTATCAAACAAAAACAACAAAAATGCGATTAAAAACAAAAATCGCTGAACAGTTACCAATTATTGCTGAGATACCACTGATAAAGCGCAGGCACTCCGTCATCTATTTCCATGGCGTGGCGCCAGCCTAAGGAGTGTAGTTTAGAGACATCGGTGAGTTTGCGCAGGGTGCCATCGGGCTTGGTGCTGTCCCATTCTATAGCGCCGCAATAGCCCACCGCAGCTTTCACAAGCTCAGCAAGCTGCTTGATGGTAACCTCCTTGCCACTGCCTATGTTTATGTGGCAGTTGCGCACTTCGGGGGCAGTGCCTCGCACGTCATCAAAGTCGATGTGCTCCAAGCAATAGACGCTGGCATCAGCCATATCCTCGCTCCATAGAAACTCGCGGACGGGAGCACCCGTGCCCCAGAGCGTCAACCGCTCGCTGTTGATGCCGTAGCGGGCGAGCAATGCCACGATATCTGTCTGAGAGGCTTTGCCGTCAACGCCCTCCACCGGGCGGCGGTCGAGGTCGGCACGCAATCCCTCCCAGTTACCCTCATTGAGCATTTTGGCAAGGTGCATCTTGCGTATCATCGCCGGCATCACATGACTCGTCTCAAGGTCGAAGTTGTCGTTAGGACCATAGAGATTTGTGGGCATCACGGCTATATAGTTGGTACCATATTGCAAATTAAAACTTTCGCACATCTTCAAGCCCGCAATCTTGGCGATGGCGTAAGGCTCGTTGGTGTATTCTAACGGAGCGGTGAGCAACGCTGTCTCTGGGATAGGTTGCGGAGCCTCGCGGGGATAGATGCATGTGCTGCCTAAGAACAGCAGCTTCTTCACTCCATGTCGCCAGCTCTCCCCTATCACGTTTTGCTGAATTTGCAGGTTCTGATAGATGAAATCGGCACGATACTTAAGGTTCGCCATTATGCCACCCACATGTGCCGCTGCAAGCACCACATATTCTGGCATCTCCTCATCAAAGAACTGGCGCACTGCCACAGCATCCATCAGGTCAAGCTCGCTATGAGTGCGACCCACGAGGTTAGAGTAGCCCTTACTCTCAAGGTTTTTCCAAATCGCCGAGCCCACAAGTCCACGATGCCCGGCAACGTATATCTTAGAGTTTTTATTCATATTTTATAAGACAATAGGACAAGAGGAGAGATTGTGCATTGTGCATTATGCATTGTGCATTATGCATTGTGCATTATAATTGTGCATTATGAATTGTGCATTATGAATTGTGCATTATGAATTGTGCATTAT
>CALAVD010000354.1 GCA_937892085.1 uncultured Prevotellaceae bacterium | reverse complement strand
TTTAGCACGGCAAATAGGCGAGAGTGCCGACGCGCCAGGCACATATTCATCACTCGGCGGGGACATCGACCTTGTGAAAGCAGTCGAGTTTGTGGATCAAGACCCCATTGGCAAATCGTCGCGCAGCAATCCTGCCATTTATCTTAAGGCATTTGACGAGATTCGCCACCTCTTTGCGCAGCAACAGCTCTCTAAGCAGATGGGATATAATGCCGGCTTCTTCTCATTCAACTCTCCGGGAGGACGGTGCGAGGAGTGCAAGGGCGACGGCAAAATCTCCATCGAGATGCAGTTTATGGCAAACATCACGCTCACATGCGACACGTGTCACGGACGACGTTTCAGCAACAACGCCCTCGAGGTCACCTATCGCGGCAAGTCAATCTACGACGTGCTGGAAATGACAGTAAATCAAGCTATAGAATTTTTCTCAGAAGAAACCACCTACAACGAGAAGAAGATCGTGGCACGCCTCAAGCCGCTGCAAGACGTGGGACTCGGCTATATCAAGCTGGGGCAGTCATCTTCCACACTCTCGGGTGGCGAGAATCAGCGTGTGAAACTCGCCAGCTTCCTCAGCGGTGAGAAGAAGGAACACACATTATTTATATTTGACGAGCCAACGACCGGACTGCATTTCCACGACATCAACACCCTGTTGAAATCATTTAACCAACTCATTGATCGAGGGCACACCATTATCATCATTGAGCACAACCTTGATGTGATAAAATGCGCCGACTATATTATCGACCTCGGTCCCGAAGGCGGCGATGGCGGTGGCACAGTGGTAGCAACAGGCACCCCCGAAGAAGTGGCCTCACACCCTACCAGCCACACTGCAAAGTGGTTGCGATTAGTCCTTAAGACTTAATTTTGGGGCTATAGTATGAAATTCTCGAGCCAGATGAAAAGTATTCCAGATAAGTAGCCGAGGAAAGCTATTAATGTAATGCGCTTGAAGTACCAGAAAAATGGTATCTTCTCAATACCCATAGCCACCACACCAGCTGCTGAACCAATGATGAGCAAGCTGCCACCTACGCCAGCAGTGAAGGTTAGCAAGTGCCAGAATAATCCGTCTTCCACAAAATAAGCAAGATAGGTGGGATCGGCGCCACTCATGCCGGTGAACATCTTGATGCAAGCAGCCACGAGTGGCACATTGTCAACAATCGACGACAGAATACCAATCAAGCCGGCGATGCTCACAGGCTCGTGGATACTATCGTTCAAGTATCCAGCCACATTGTGAAGGATTCCAGCTTGCTGCAATGCCGACACGCTCATCAGAATACCGAGGAAGAAAAGGATTGACGACATATCGATGTGGCGCATCGCCTGCGACACACGACCGCCAAGTTTCGGGTCAATCTTATAGCGAGTAATCAAAATCTCGGTCACGAGCCAAATCACGCCGAGCGACATCATCATGCCCATGTAAGGCGGTAGGTGAGTAACAGTCTTGAATACTGGCACAAACAGCAGTCCAGCCACGCCAAGTATGAGAATTGCCTTGCTAATGTGAGGATGCTCTTGCGACATCTGTATGGCTTCCTCGCGACGAGCCATGGGTTTGGGCATTGGCTCTTTTTTTATCCAGTGTGTTGCAATTGCCACGGGCACTATCACCGAGATGATAGATGGAATAAGCAAATTCTCTATTAAGCTCACAGCTGTCACCTTGTCGGCCATCCACAGCATGATGGTGGTAACGTCGCCAATGGGTGACCATGCACCACCACTGTTGGCGGCAAGCACTATTACACCGGCAAACAGCCAACGCTCCTTCTGATCAGGCAGCAATCGGCGAAGCATCATAATCATGATGATTGTGGTGGTCATGTTGTCGAGCACTGCCGACATAAAAAATGTGGTAATCGACAATATCCACATCATGAGGCGCTTGTTCTTAGCATGAATATGCTCGGTGATGAAACTGAATCCACCATAGCGGTCAATGTGTTCCACAATTGTCATCGCGGCAATCAAGAACATCAGTATCTCGCATGTCTCACCAAGATAAGAGAGCAAAGCCTCCTCTTTAATATCGTGAGTGCACAATGAATATATCGACCATAATACTGCGCACATTATGAGCGCAAATGTCGCTTTGTTGATTTTGAGATTGTGCTCAAGTGTAATCAACAAATAACCAATCACAAAAACTGTGACTAATGCTATTACCATCTTTCAAGAGTTTTGATTTCTATGTTTTGAGTTTTTTAACTCGCAACTTATTTTACTTACAACCGATATGTTATCTGATTCTACTACTACCACTTAGCAACCTTTGATCATGAGAAATACCCTTGTGCGCGAGCAGCAGGAAGATAATCGCCAGTACAGGAAGTAAATTATAATAGGTAATGCTTCCAAGCAAGTCGCAATCCTTTTGCATCAATGCAACACAGCAGATTGTCGCTAACGTAGCAATAATCAGCAAGATATTCACCACACAGAGAATCTTCTGAAATCTCAGGCTCTTGAATTTGAAAATTGCGAAGAACGACAGCAGCGCAGTGAGACAACTCAAAATGAAAGGTATCATATCAACACCCTCGCCATATCCACCAAGAATTGTATTACCATTGGCATCCCACAATGATGGCATGAAAGCAAAGATGCCCATCAAAATGGCTGCTATCAAGAGAAATAAGGACTGTTTTCGCTGGATTACCATAATTTTACCTAATTGAAAACGTTAATATTTGTTTTTATTTGTTTCGCTTAATTTACTGCAAAAGTAATGCAAACTATGATAACTACAAAATAAAAAACATAATTTTTTGTCAGTTTTCACTCAAATTGAGTATTTTTGCACAGATTTTGCAAAATGCTTTTTTGTAATTACAACTCACTCCATTTCTACTTACTATTAAACTACTCGACCACTCCACTACTCAACTATTCCACTACTCTACTACTCTACTACTCTACTATTCAACTACTCTACTATTCAACTACTCTA
>CALAVD010000353.1 GCA_937892085.1 uncultured Prevotellaceae bacterium | reverse complement strand
ATTCAGTAAACAAATTGACGAGTAAACAAGTTAACAAGCAGTTTGTAAGGACAAGACCTGCCTTGCCCGCATATTTTTCCCTCATAATCGAGGACAAAACTCCTCGGTTACAAAATTACAATGACATATCCAAAAAACAAAATCTGCTTACGATTTTTTTTCATAAAACGCAACACTTTGCCTCACAGCGCCAATGAAATGCCATAGGCGAGCAGCACATAGCGCAGGAACTTGCCGGCAGTCATGCACGAGAAGGTGATTGGACGATTGGAGCGCATCAGCCCCAAGGCGATGAGCAGCACATTGCCAAAGATGGGAACAAATCCCCAAAAGGCGACCCACGCGCCACGCCCCTGCAACCATCGCTGCATCTTGTCGAGCTTCTCTTTCTTGACGTGAAAATACTTCTCTATCCAGTCGATGCGCCCCAAGCGCCCCATGTAATAGGTGAGTAAGGCACCGAGCACGTTGCCCAGCGTCGCCCAGATGATAAGCTGCCATTTGCCGAGTCCGGCGGCAAGGAGTCCGAGCATCACCACCTCACTGCTAAAGGGCACGACACTGCCAGCGAGAATCGCCGACAGGAACATGCCCCAATATCCATAGTCAATGAGTGCTTGCTGCATTTTAGCTGACAAGTAAACGAGCTAACAAGCACGCAAAGCAATAGTATGTAATAAAGCCACGCTCAATACTCATTTTATAATGATGCAAGGAATTTCTCCACATCGAGGGCGGCGCGGCATCCTGTGCCAGCAGCTGCTACCGCCTGGCGGTAACGAGGGTCGGCGACATCGCCGGCGGCAAACACGCCTTTCACGCTTGTCGCTGTGGTGACCTTATCGGTCACGATGTAGCCTTGCTCGTCGAGCTCAAGTTGTCCGTTAAGGAATGCGGTGTTAGGCTGGTGGCCGATGGCAAGGAAGAAACCGTCGATAGCTATATCCATCTTCTCCTCCTTGTCGGTGCCTTTATATTTAATAAGGTGTGCGCCCTCAACCCCATTCTCGCCAAAGAGCCCAAGAGTATTGGTATTGAACAGAATCTCGATGTTTTCTTTCTCCATCACGCGCTTCTGCATGGCGGCACTGGCACGCAGGTAATCTTTGCGAACAATCATATAAACCTTGCTTGCCAGGTTGCTCAGGTAGTGCGCTTCCTCGCAGGCAGTGTCGCCACCTCCCACCACGGCAACCACCTTCTTGCGGTAGAAGAACCCGTCGCAAGTGGCACATGCCGAGACACCCTGGCCTGCATACTTCTTCTCGTCGTCGAGACCTAAATATTTAGCCGAGGCGCCAGTGGCAACAATCACGGTTTCGGCCTCAATGGTCTCACCGCCGTCGAGAGTGGCGACGAAAGGTCGCTTGCTCAGGTCCACGCTCTGAACAAACCCAGAGCGCACGTCGGCACCCACGTTCACCGCCTGCTCACGCATCTTCGTCATCAAGTCATAACCCTCAACTCCCGCAGGGAAACCCGGGAAATTCTCGATGGTGGTGGTTGTTGTCAACTGCCCTCCAGGTTGCAAACCCTCAAAGAGCACATTTTTCACATTAGCACGGGCTGTATAAATCGCCGCAGTATATCCCGCAGGCCCCGAGCCGATTATCAAACATTGAACTTTTTCCATAAGTATAGTAGAGTAGTAGAATAGTAGAGTTGTAGAGTAGTAGAGTAGTAGAGCAGTAGAGCAGTAGAGCAGTAGAGTAGTAG
>CALAVD010000352.1 GCA_937892085.1 uncultured Prevotellaceae bacterium | reverse complement strand
GCTACGAGGTGACAGACCGCCCCAAGAAAGTGGAGTGGGCATCGCAGAACATGCTCGTGCTGGGTATCATTGTTCTGTGCTTCTTGTTGCTGCACCTGTTCCAGTTCTGGGCAAAGATGCAGTTGCCCGAGATTATGGGCGAGACCCCCGACTCAGGATATGTCGCACTGAAGGCCGCTTTCAGCCAGCCTTGGGTTTGCGTGGTATATCTGATTTGGTTTGTGGCACTGTGGTTCCACATCACCCACGGTTTCTGGAGTGCGTTCCAGTCGATAGGTGTGAATAATGACAAGTGGATAGGCCGCCTCAAGTGCATAGGCTGGTGGTGGGCTACCATCGTGATGCTCATCTTCGCTATCGTGGTTATTGCGCTCACTTGCAAGTTTGCCTTTGGTGTAGATTGCATTGGTGAGTTATCTAAATGCTGAGTAAATTAATCATTAAAATTTTACAGAAAATGGAAGAAAACTTAAAGAATAACGTTGCTCAGCCTGCTATTGACTCTAAGATCCCCGAGGGACCTGTAGCTGAGAAATGGACCAATTATAAGGCTCATCAAAAACTGGTGAACCCTGCCAACAAGCGTCGCTTGGACATCATCGTGGTGGGTACCGGTCTGGCTGGTGCCAGCGCCGCAGCTACCCTCGGTGAGATGGGTTTCAAGGTGATGAACTTCTGCATTCAAGACTCGCCCCGCCGCGCCCACTCGATTGCCGCGCAGGGTGGTATCAATGCCGCCAAGAACTATCAGAACGATGGTGACTCGGTCTATCGTCTGTTCTACGACACCGTGAAGGGTGGTGACTATCGTGCCCGCGAGGCCAACGTCTACCGTCTGGCCGAGGTGTCGAACAATATCATCGACCAGTGCGTGGCACAGGGCGTGCCCTTCGCGCGTGAGTATGGTGGCTTGCTCGCCAACCGCTCCTTTGGTGGCGCTCAGGTGAGCCGCACCTTCTATGCCAAGGGCCAGACTGGCCAGCAGCTTCTGCTCGGCGCTTACTCGTCGCTCAACCGCCAAATCGAGATGGGCAACGTGAAGAGCTACAACCGCTATGAGATGCACGACGTGGTTATCATCGACGGTCGCGCACGCGGTATCATCGCCAAGAACCTCGTCACTGGCGAGCTTGAGCGCTTCGCCGCTCATGCTGTGGTAATCGCCACTGGCGGTTATGGCAACACCTATTTCCTCTCGACCAACGCAATGGCTTGCAACGTGAGTGCCGCTATGGCTTGCTACCGCAAGGGCGCTTACTTTGCCAACCCTGCCTACGTTCAGATTCACCCCACCTGCATCCCACGCCACGGCGACAAGCAGTCGAAGCTCACCCTCATGAGTGAGTCGCTGCGCAACGACGGCCGCATCTGGGTGCCTAAAGACCTCGACGCTGCCAAGCGCCTGCAGAATGGCGAAATCAAGGGTAGCGACATCCCCGAGGAGGAGCGTGACTACTACCTCGAGCGCCGTTATCCCGCCTTCGGTAACCTCGTGCCCCGCGACGTGGCAAGCCGCGCCGCCAAGGAGCGTTGCGACAAGGGCTATGGCGT
>CALAVD010000351.1 GCA_937892085.1 uncultured Prevotellaceae bacterium | reverse complement strand
AATTCCGTATTGCGGAATTCGTTTTCCAGCTCTGCGGAATCCACGATCCCGTCGATATCTTTGATTTCTTCGTCGAACGAAATCTCTTTCCCCAACAGACGCAGATACTCCGCTGTCAGAGTCTTTAAGAACACCATCCCTCCGCTTCCATCTGTCAACACATGAAAAAACTCCACGCTGATCCGGTTCTTATAAGTCAGGACCCGGAAAGACTGGGAATTGGTAAAAGCCACATTGATTGGAACACACGGAATAACATGCTCCTCTTCCACATTGAAACGGCGTTTGGTGGAATCCAGATAATGCCAGAAAAACCCCTGCTTGACAGTTGTCGCAAAACTCGGGAAACGCTTGATGGTAAATGTCAGAGCAATTTGCAGAATCTCTTTAACAACATCCTCCTTCAGATAGACAGAAAGGCGAAAAATCGGCATCTGGTTATACTTCATTGACAGCGGATAGACAATAGCCGCATTGTCCAGACGGTACCAGGCAGTCGCCCTGTGCATGTAAAAACCGCCGAGATGTTCCGGATCCAGCCGCTTCAGTGCCTCCTTCAGACTCACACCATTTTCGGCATAATAAAGAATTGCCGAATGAAAATCCTGCAGCATCATGGCATTCTGCGCCGTGGAGATGGAAATATGATTCTTCAGCTCTTCGTTAAAGTTTTCCAGCATTTCTTTCTCACTCCCGCTAAGACTGTTCAGATACTCCTCCATCCGGTAGTGATTCAGCGATTTTTCTTTCTTTTTGCGTTTATCCATCTTCCCCTCATTCTTCTTTCCGATAGGTCCTTAAGATATCCTCTTTTCTTACTTTATGCTCCAGAGGGATCCGTAATATATCCATGGGATTGCGGCTTTTATCCACCCTTTCTCCGTTTTCATTTTCGATCCATTCAATTCTAAACGGCACATTTTCCGTAATGGGAGAAAGGATTTCCATATAGTCTCCGACATCAAAAGCATTTCTGCTTTCGATCGTCGCAATTTTCGTCTCTTCATCGTAGTCAATGACTTTAGCCAGTATTTCATGTGTGCTGCCGGACTTGATCTCTTCGTGATAGATAATGCTGCTGCACGCTGTGAGCGATACCGAGAGCGCCACGTCACCCTTGGCAATCATCGAGAACACATTCGACGAACTGCCGCCGGGACAGCACGCTATCAGCACGAAACCAATGAGGAAGACCGGCTCCAAATGCAATGCCCAGCCTATGAGCCACGCAAGCGCCGGCAGCACCACAATCTGACCTATCAATCCCGCAAGCACGGGCTTGGGGCGATATTTAAACAACTTAAAATCTTCAACTTTCAGGTTCAATCCTAACTCAAACATGAGCAGTGTGAGAATCGGAATTACTATGAATATTGTCGCGTTCATTCGTTTATCGTTACTCGTTTATCGTTACTCGTTTATCGTTTATCGAAGACAGTGGTAGGACTAAGTCATTCTGCATTGTTAAAACGCTACCTGGAACTGGGTTATCCATGCCTTTGTGTCGGGACCGATGTTGCGGTCGCTGAACACATATTGCGTGCTGATGCGGCATTTTTTGTAAACCCAGTACTGCAAGCCCACGAGGTAGTTGCTCGTGTGTGTCCAGGCAGGAAGCGCCTCACGGGCATCTTTGCTCAGCGAGGTGTTCTTGTCGAGATAGTCGTAGTCGAGCACAATGTCAAGATTACGGAACAGGCGGCACCACAGCTCAGCATAAAACGCGCGGTTCTTGATGTCGCCATTCTTGCCGCCCATATACTCGGTGCGCAGCTTTAAAGGTTTGTAGTTGACCTCGGCACCCACGCTCCAGCGATTGCGAGTATAGTCAGCACCTTGTGCAATAGTGCCAAAGATGTCATCGGCTTGAGCGTTACCCTTGCCTATCACGAATGAGCCCGAGAGCGTTATATCCTTGGTGGGCAACACGTTGAGCATAGCCACCACATCTTTGTGCTTGTTGTTGTCGCGCAGGTTCATGCCCGCACCGTTAAACACTCCCACACTATAATTAAGGTAGTAGTGTCCATCGCGAGCTTTAATGGCATCGCCAGTGACCATAGCACCCAAGTCACGCCCGGCGTAGTTGCCATAAAGAGGGTCGCCGGCAATGCCCGCCATATAGCGCGTGCCCTCGTTAAGGTTCACAGTACCAAGCAACGTGGGCGAAATGATGTTCTCCAGCGTGTAAGGTGTCTTGAACTGCCCAACTCTGACCTTCAACTCAGGCATAAACGCATATTGGGCATAATACTCATGCAGATGCTTTGCCGCCTGTGTGCTGGCGGCATCAATCATCAGGAAGAAGCTAAGTTTGCGGGTGAGCTCGGCATTCGCCATAAGGATGACACGCGTCATGCTGAACGAGCTCTTGCTCTCAGCTCCCGTCTTTGACATCTCAAACTGGGTTTGCGCATAACCAAACAGGGTGAGCTTGCTCGGCCCGATGTGGATGTTGAGTGGCTGCACTGGTTTCTCGCCATCCTGCGGACGGGTTGCCATTATTGTGCTGTCACTCACATTCAGCGTTGACACACTCACACTCAAGCTTTTACACTCGGTCTCCACCGGGGCAGCTTCCTCCTCGGCAACAGCCACCACTGGCACCAGAGCTATCAAAGCCACTAATAGTCTCTTCACATAATTCATTGTCACGTAGGTATAACAGCGAAATTAATAAAAGGGAAACCCAACAAGAGCTTCCCATCATTGTCCTCCAGTGAATCGGCTGGGATTCGAACCCAGGACCCACAGCTTAGAAGGCTGTTGCTCTATCCAGCTGAGCTACCGATCCAGCTTTTTTGAGACCTCACAGCCTCAAAAAGCGGTGCAAAGGTAACACATTTTTCTGAAAAGGCAAAATTTGTGAAATAAATGTTGTAATTTTGCCGAAAATTTAGACTATGAACACTTTAGATAAAGTGCGCAACCTGCGCATCGCCGACTATAACTATCCGCTCCCCGATGAGCGCATCGCTAAGCACCCTCTTGCTGAGCGAGAGCAGTGCAAAGTGCTCATGCACAAGGACAACCTCATCGAGGAGCACCGCTTCCACGAAGTGCCACAGCTGCTGCCGCAGGATGCCATGCTCATCTACAACAACACTCGAGTCATCAATGCGCGCCTGCGGTTCCGCAAAACCACTGGCAGCCAGATAGAAATCTTCTGCCTCGAGCCAGTAGCTCCTCGCGACTACCAACTAATCTTCCAGACCACGAGCCGCTGCACTTGGCTGTGCTTAGTGGGTAACAGCAAGCGATGGAAAAGTGGAGACTTGCAACAGCAAGTAGAAATCGACGGCAGCACCATCACCATCAGTGCCACACGCGGCGAGAGGCGTGGCAACGCCTTTGAGATCACCTTCTCTTGGGACGGCAACGAAGTGACTTTCGCGTCGGTGCTTGAAGCTCTTGGAGAAATCCCTATCCCGCCCTACCTCAACCGCGGCACCGAGAAGAGCGACCTCACCGACTACCAGACGGTGTATAGCCACATCGACGGCAGCGTGGCAGCACCTACTGCCGGGCTGCATTTCACCAACGAAGTGCTTGCCGAGTGCGACCGTCGAGGCATCGAGCGCCGCGAGCTCACGCTTCACGTGGGAGCCGGCACTTTCCAGCCTGTGAAGAGCGACAACATTGGTGATCACGACATGCACACCGAGTTCATCAGCGTGCCACGTGACCTGCTCGCCGAGCTCGCCACTACCACCCGCCGGCCGGTGATTGCTGTGGGTACCACCAGCGTGCGAACCCTCGAGAGCCTGTACTATGTGGGACAGATTCTCGAGACGAACCCCGAAGCCAGCGAGGAACAGCTGCGCGTCACCCAGTGGATGCCTTACACCACTCCATGCGCCATTACTGCTCAAAAGGCCCTTCAAAACATCGTCGATTACCTCGACCGCCACCATGCCAACGACTATCTGGGCAGTACCCAGCTAATGATTGCTCCAGGCTTCACCTATCGCATCGTGCGTGGCATGATCACCAATTTCCACCAGCCACAGAGCACTCTGTTACTGCTTGTCGCCGCCTTTGTGGGCAACGACAACTGGCGTGGCATCTACGACTACGCCCTCGACCACGACTTCCGCTTCCTGAGCTACGGCGACGCCTGCCTCTTCCTATAATGCAGAATGCACAATTCACAATGCGCAATCACCAACCTTTAGTTCTATTAGACAAAAAAACGACCCGTAATGCAAAACACTGCGGGTCACTAATTTATGCTCTAATGTCAGTCTATTTCAAGGCTGTAGCAGCGATAATTTCGTTGAGGTTCTTCATCATCACCTCTTTGAGCTCGGCACCCTTCATTGGAGTTCCGCCTGGCATGACTCTGAATGTCACGAAGCCTTCACCTTGTGGAACATAGGCTTCATACTCATAACGTCCGTCTTTCTCGTTCTCAAACACCTTGCAGGTTTTACCATTTACAATGATGTCGTTGACGGGCTTGCCACCACGATTTTTGATGCCTTCCGCAAGGTCATTCTCACTATACGAAGAGTTGTTAACCATAGCTGTGGTGTGAGGGTTCTGCTTGTAAATCAAGTTGCAAGAGCTGTTTACCATGCGGCTGCTTGCCTTCCAGCCTTCGGGAACCGTTAAGGTGTAATTGTTGCAAGTGAGTTCCTTCTGGTCCTCAATTGCTACCTCCTTGCCAGCCTCAGAAGCTGAGGCGTCAGATGCTGCTACTTGCTCCTCCGAAGTTGAAGCGCTCTTTGATGAATCATTCTTGGTTTCACAAGATACAAATATCAATGTTGCCAACGCTGCAATAGCGAAAATGCTGAAGATTTTTTTCATTTTGATTTGTTTGAATTAGTTAAGGTGGGTTCTATAAATTAATAAAATGTTGAGATGGGTTCTTGGT
>CALAVD010000350.1 GCA_937892085.1 uncultured Prevotellaceae bacterium | reverse complement strand
TGTTCCATCTTATTCGTGATGTACTTTGTCAGTGAGCTGCTGGTGCCGAATTTATAGGTTTGGCGATGTCGCAGGGTGCCGATGTGTATATTACTGGTGACATGAAATATCACGAGTTTCAAGGCTATGAAGATCGCATAATTCTTGCCGATATTGGTCATTATGAGAGTGAACATTACACAAAAGAGATATTTTATGATATAATTACGAAAAAAAATCCTAACTTTGCAGTCGATTTCGCAAAGAGCGAAAAAAATCAGGTAAAATACTTATAATAAATATATCTATGGCAAAACAAGAAAAAGAACTTACAGTAGAGGAGCGCTTGAAGCTGCTTTATGACTTGCAGAAGACATTGTCGGAAGTTGACCGTTTCAAGACCGAGCGTGGCGAGCTGCCACTCGAGGTGCAGGATTTGGAAGATGAGATTGAGGGCTTGCAAACTAAAATTGGAAATTTCAATGATGAGATTGAGCAGCTCAACACATTGATTACCAATCAAAAGGATACTATCGACAAAGCAAGTGAACTCATTGCAAAATATGAGAAAGACCAGGACAATGTGCGCAACAACCGTGAGTATGATTATCTTACTAAGGAAATTGAGTTTCAACAGCTCACCGTTCAGTCGTCCGAGAAAAAAATCGATGAGGCGTCTCATAAAGTTGATGCCATAAAGGCACAGATACAGATTTTCAAAACTCAACTTGCCGAGAATGAGCAGGTGCTCACTGAGAAAAAAGGCGAGCTCGATACCATCATTGCTGAGACCAAGCAAGAGGAGGAGAAGCAGCGCGAGAAAGCTAAAAAACTGGAGAATAAGATTAATAATGCCGACCCACGCTTGCTCAACGCCTTCAAGCGCATTCGCAAGAATGCCCGTAATGGTTTAGGTGTGGTTTATGTGCAGCGCAACGCTTGTGGTGGTTGCTTCAACCGTATTCCCGCTCAGCGCCAGATGGAAATCAAGATGAAGAAGAAAATCATCGTGTGCGAATACTGCGGACGCGTGCTCATTGATCCATCTATTGCCGGTGTTTCAGACATCGAGGCTCAGAATGCTTGATTAAAGGATTAAGTACAAACTTTTAAGTACGAAGGATTAAGTAAAAAGTGGCTGAAGCTAAAAACTCCAGCCACTTTTTTTAACTTTGTAATGATGGTTTAGTCTTCCATCAGTCGCTCGATGACGGTCTTGACGAGGTCGTTGACTGCCGTCTTGTAGTTGGGGTTGGCGACAGTTGCCACACGGTTGGCGATGATTGAGCAGATGGTGATTGCACGGTGACCCATGAGCTTGGCAAGACCTTGCAATGCAGCGCCTTCCATCTCGTAGTTAGTGATGTGGCCTCCGTCATACTCAAAAGCCTCGATGCGCTTGTTAAGCTCTGGTTCAGCCAGTGGCAGACGCACCTCGCGGCCCTGTGGACCGTAGAATCCCACTGCCGAGATGGTGTAGCCACGCACCATATCGTCACGACCAATCTTCTCGACAAGTGCCGGGTCGGCCTCCACGATGTAGGGTTTGCAGAACAAGGGGTTCCAGTTCACAAACTCGCAGAACTGACGCTCAAATTCCAGATCGCATGCTTCGTTGCGTCCTGCATAGTAGTTCATCACGCCGTCGAAACCTAATGCTTTAGCGGCAATTACGGGAGTGCCCACTGGCACGTATGGCTGCAAACCGCCGCTGGTGCCAATTCGCACGATGTTGAGAGTGCGATGCTCGTCTTTTACTGTGCGAGTAGCGAAATCAACGTTGGCAAGAGCGTCAAGCTCGGTAATCACGATGTCGATGTTGTCGCCGCCAATGCCGTGCGAGAGTGCCATGATGGGCTTTCCCTTGTAGGTCCCGCCAATGGTGTGGAACTCACGGCTCGACACCTCAAAGTCCTTAGTGTCGAAATAAGAGGCAATCATATTTACACGACTTGGGTCGCCGCAGATGATGATATTGTCGGCGAGCTGCTCTGGTTTCAGATGAATGTGGAAGATAGAACCATCATCATTGATGATCATCTCAGAATCGGGGATATATTTCTTATTCATATTTTTGAGAGGTTTTAGTGGGTTGCTTATTATAACAAAAAGGCAAAGATAAGCATTTTATTTCGAATGAGCTCCATTTTTTGGTGAGTTTTTTTGAAAAAGTCGCTAAAAAAGAATTTTTGTTATAAAAATACTGAAAAATACACTCGCTATCGGTGTAGATTGGTGACAAAAGATTAACTTTGTAGTTGAAAAGCAATATCTAAATGAGTAAGTTTTTTGTGACATTGTTGCTGGTGACTGTGGCATTTCTTTTGGGAGGATGCTTCACAGGAATAGAAAGCACAAAGAAGATTACCGATAAAGACGTGCAGCGCGCTCTTCAGCAAATGGATAAAGGTGGTCATGAATCGTCGCTGAAAGTTCGTGCCGACTCTCTCTTGTCGTGGCGTGTTGGCAAGGAATTTTGGTGCGTCGATAATCAGTTGCGGCTCATTCTCAAGCCATCGACCGATTATGACCTTGACACATTATCGCTTGAAGGCAAAAAGTTGACTTTTTCGGGATATGGCACACGAAAGCGTCTTGACAATAGCGAAGTGATAGATATTTACTTTGACTTTAACACCCATCACCTTATATATCCTACCGGCAAAATGTTTGCTGAGGTTAATCGTCGCTCATTCGTGATCCCTTTCCTCGTTGATGATGATATTGTCAGTGATGTGTCCGATCAATTGTTAAATAAGACAGTATATATCAAGACTCCAATATGGTATGGCATTGAAGATAGTGGCATGAACAATGGGCGCCGTTTTATACCAGTTGTTGTAACTGCCGTGAAGCCCGGCGACAAGGTACATCCGCTAAGGGTGGAATTCAGAACCGCTGACAACGGTGAGGAAGCCTTTGTATGGATGAAAGTCCCGGGATCTGAAGGTGTTGGGCGCGACTTCGACTCGTTGTTTTCTCTCACTGACCTAAGGAAGCAATATCCTGAAATCTCTCCTACCATTTGGAATAATATTGTGAACGGCAAAGTTGCAGAGGGCATGACCAAGGAGGAGTGCCGCTTGTCGATGGGCAGTCCGGTGAGTGTGCGTCAACTTCCTGACCAGTCGGGGCTGCGTGAGTATTGGTACTACGACGGAGGGCGTTATCTGTTTTTCGTTGATGGGCTGTTAAAAGAATTCAGAGAATGAAAGATAGGCTAAAAATAACAATTCTGGGCAGTGGTACCAGCACGGGAGTGCCGCAGATAGGTTGCAAGTGCAAGGTGTGTCGCTCTAATGACCCACGCGACAAACGCCTGCGCCAGTCGGCATTAGTAGAGTGGCGCGGCAAGCGCATACTCATAGACTGCGGTCCCGACTTTCGCCAGCAGATTTTGCGAACAGGTCGCGCACATATAGATGGCTTGCTGCTCACCCACATCCACTACGACCACATTGGTGGCCTTGAGGAGCTGCGAGGTAACAGCAACTTCCCTATCTATGCCCGAGGTGACGTGATAAAAGCCCTGCACAAGCGCCTTGCCTACTGTTTTACCGAGCATCCTTATCCAGGTGTGCCGCATTACAATCTTGTGGAAATCAACGACAACGACCCATTTGATTGCGCTGGAATTGAGGTGCAGCCCATTCCTGTGATGCACTATAGATTGCCGATTTTGGGGTTCAGAATTGGCGACATGGCATATATTACCGATTGCAAGACTATCGCCCGGGAGCAGATAGAGCGGTTACATAGAGTGAAACTGCTGATGATAAATGCATTGCGCTTTGAGGAGCACCTGTCACACATATCGCTCTCTCAGGCACTTGAAATCATTAAACAGATTAAGCCTGGCAGGGCGGTGCTCATCCACATGAGCCACGGCATTGGCTTGCATGCCGAGACCTCAAAACATCTGCCTAAAGGCGTCGAACTCGCCTACGATGGAATGAAGATAATAGTATGAGAACAAACAATCTAAGAGCTAAATAGCCAATAATCATCGGTCGTGTCAGGTAGTGCGAGCGTCAGCTCGTTCAACAAATAATGAACTAATAACTAAAAATTAAAGATAATGGCTACAGTTGACGACAAGAAAATCATCTACACAATGGACC
>CALAVD010000349.1 GCA_937892085.1 uncultured Prevotellaceae bacterium | reverse complement strand
GTTGTAATACTCCACCGCTTTTTCCTGGTTGTTGAATTTGGCCACGGTGACCATCCTCTGATCCATGCGGTAGAAAGCGAGCTTGCTGCCGCTGTTGCTCCAGAATGTTCCCTTCTCGATGCCGAACTCGTTGCGGTGCACGCTTTGCGCGTACACTATGTCGCGTGAGCCGTCGGTGGTGATTTGGCGTGTGTCACCGCTTGCGGTCGTTATCCACAGGTTGTCGTCTTTGACAAAAGCGGTGTTACGGCTGCCTTTGTGCCAGTCGATATCTTGTCCTTGATAATCTTGGCTCCATTCTATCTTATGCTTTTTCACGTCAACGAGGATGCGCTTGTCGTGATTGAAAATCAGCATCAGCGGTTTGTCGTGGTAGGGGAACGATGCCCGCTTGAGGTTGGGAGCTTTGTCAATTCCCGCCCATTCTTTGATTTGCTGTGAGGTCATCGCGAGCTTCTCGTTGCCTGTCTTGGTGTCAACACTCCAGATGGAGTCTTTCTCCATGTGGTAAAGCTGGTTTCCATGCCAAGCTAAAGTTTTGTTCTTAGGAACCATGTTTTGGTAGTTCTTTCCACCGAAGTTCAGGTCTTCGAGAGAGAACTGCTTTTGTGCATTTGCCGATAGTGAGCAAATGAGCATGAACACTATCATTGCAATCGCATTATTAAGGTTTAGTCGTTTCATTGTTTTATAGATTTGTTAATAATAAGCATTTCCTGATTATGCATTATGCATTATGAATTATGCATTAAAATTATTTTGGTTTATCGAAGTCGCCGGAGTCTTGCGTTTGTATAGTGTAAATCTCGCGGTAAATGTTGTTGTTCTTAAGGAGGTTCTCGTGGGTGTCAAAACCTGTGATGCGGCCGTTGTCCATGACGATGATGCGGTTGGCGTGCAACACGCTGTGGATGCGCTGCGCCACGATAATCTTAGTGACCTCGGGCATGAAGTCGCGCAGAGCCTTGCTGATGCGTGCATCGGTAGCAGTATCGCAGGCGCTGGTGGAATCGTCAAGGATGAGCACCTTAGGGTTCTTGAGCAATGCGCGAGCAATGCACAGTCGCTGTTTCTGGCCTCCTGACACGTTGGCTCCACCTTGCTCAATCACGGTGTCATAGCCCTCGGGCATCTCTTCGATAAACTCGTCGGCGCATGCCAAATGACAGGCGTGTTTGCACTCCTCAAGAGTGGCATCGGTTTTTCCCCACCGCAAGTTGTCGAGCACTGTGCCGCTGAATAGCACATTCTTTTGCAGCACCATCGACACGTTGTTGCGCAACGTCTCAAGGTCATAGTCGCGCACGTCAACTCCGCCCACCTTGATGCTGCCGTAAGACACGTCGTACATGCGGCTGATGAGCATTGCAAGCGTAGATTTGCCGCAACCGGTACCTCCAATAATGCCTATCGTCTCGCCGCTATTGATGTGGATGTTGACATCGTTGACTGCATAGTCGCAATCGATGATAGAAGCCAAACATTGCCCTGCCAGTAATGTCGCCGGGGTGGGAGGTGCTCCGGTTTTATTGTAGGTGAACTTCACGTTCTCGAAGTCGATGCTGCCGTCGGCAACAGTCATGACGGGATTCTCGGGGTTTACGATGTCGGCTTTCTCGTTGATAACCTCGGCAACTCGCTTGCCACTTGCGGCACTCATGGTGAGCTGCACGAAAATCATCGAGAGCATCATCAGAGCCGAGAGGATGGTCATCACGTAGGTGAACAGTGAGGTGAGCTGGCCTGTGGTGAGGGCGCCGCCCACAATCTGCTTGGCGCCAAACCACGACAGCGATATTATGCAACCATACACCACTATCATCATGACCGGGTGATTCAAAGCCATGAGACTCTCGGTCTTGACAAAGAGGTTATAGAGGGCGCGCGCAGCCTTGCTGAACTTCTTGTTTTCATAATCCTCACGCACAAAGGCTTTTACCACACGTATCGCTGAGACATTCTCCTGCACCACGTTGTTGAGGTCGTCATATTTCTTGAAGACCTGCGTAAAGAGCTTCACGGTGCGGCTGATGATGAGATATAGTGCAGTGCCCAAAATCACCAGAGCAATGACGAAGATCAGGCTCATCTTGCTATTGATAAACACGCACATGAAAATGCTGAAAATCAAGTTTAACGGAGCCCT
>CALAVD010000348.1 GCA_937892085.1 uncultured Prevotellaceae bacterium | reverse complement strand
TATATATATGCGTGGCAACAGCTTAAGCATAGATTGCACCAATCCATCTCGTCCATGCTGGGCACAATTCTCCACAATCTCACAATATTCATTAGCCATGGCAATGAATGCAAGACTCGATGGAGATAGTTTATCGTTTTCCATATTATTTCATGTAAAGTTTGTTGTCAACAATATATTTCTCAACAGATTCAGGGACATAGAAGCTCACACTCTTCATTTGTGACAATCGTTCCCTTATCTGCGTCGAGGACACCTCTATCATTGGAGCATTCACCACCTCTACCCTATCGCTATATTCCTCAGAGACAACTATATCATATCCTCGACGAGGATAAATCAAGATGTGAAAATTCTTGATAATCTCCTCGCCCGACTTCCACTTGTCGAACAGGCACCAGTTATCAGCACCTATGACAAGGTAAAACTCGTCGTCGGGGAATTTTGCATGAAGGGCCTTGAGGGTGTCGATGGTATAGGATGGCTTGGGCAGGTCGAACTCAAATGCCGAGGTGGTGACACCATCAATTCGCCTCGAAACAAGTTCGGTCATGTGCAACCGATGATAATCGCTCGCCAAACCATTATTTTCTTTAAGAGGATTTTGCGGCGACACCATAAGCCACAAGGCATCAACTGCTCCACTCTCCATTATATAGCTGGCTATCAGAGCATGCCCCACATGGATTGGGTTAAACGATCCACCAAAGATGCCTATACGTCTCATTTCTTAGTAATAAAATCAGTAATAATCTCACGAGCTTGAGCCACGGCATCTTCCAGGACGTCGTTTACCACACAACGGTCAAATTGGTCAGCAAACGACAACTCATATTCGGCACGGGCAACACGATTGTTAATGTCCTCTAAGCTGTCGGTGCTACGAGAGAGCAACCTCCGACGCAAAGTCTCTACTGAGGGTGGCTTGATGAAGACCGAGAGAGCTTTCTTGCCATAAATTTTCTTCACATCGATGCCGCCAAGCACATCAAGGTCAAGGACCACATTATTGCCCTTGCTGGTAATGCGGCTTATCTCGCTTTTAAGAGTGCCGTAGTAACGTCCCTCATACACCTCGTGATACTCAGCAAACTCCTCATTTGCAATGCGCTGCCTAAAGTCATCAAGAGTGAGGAAGTAGTACTCTACACCATGTTTCTCAGTGCCACGAGGTGGACGAGTAGTCGCCGAAATTGAAAACTCAAGCTTCAGCTCGGCATCTTTCATCAATTCTCCTATTATGGTTGACTTTCCTGTCCCCGATGGAGCTGAAATAACTATCAATTTACCTTTTCCCATCTTGTTTTATAAAACGTTTAATACCTGTTCTTTGATTTGTTCAAGATTGTCTTTCATCTCGACAACGATTTTTTGCATCTCAGCATTATTCGACTTTGAACCAGTGGTGTTGATTTCACGCCCCATCTCCTGGGTTATGAACCCCAACTTCTTGCCTTGCCTCTCAGCGTTCTCAAGAGTCTCAAGGAAATAGTTCAAATGGTTTTGAAGACGCGTTTTCTCCTCAGTAATATCGAGTTTCTCGATATAGAATATGAGCTCCTGCTCGAGGCGGCTCTTGTCGTAATCAACTTGTTCCAGTTGCTCGAGCTGCTCAATGAGATGAGATTTTATTTTCTCAGTGCGAGCGGTTTCATATTGGGCTATTTCACCGAGGAGCTGCTGGATTGCAGAAATTCTCTCTTTGAAGAAATGATACAACTTTGCACCTTCCTGAGTGCGGAATTCGGTAGTCGCCTGCAGAGCCAGTCGCACCACCTCACGCACCGCGTCAAGCTCTTCTTGAGCCACTTCCTCGTTGACGTCTTGTCTATACACCTCGGGCATTCGAAGCAAGGTCGCATACCAATCATTAGGCTCAGGCAGCCCTAATTGCTGCGACAAGTTTTCGAGTTGTGACTTGTAGCTACGAAGCATCTCGGTGTTGAGCTGAGCGGCACCAGCCGAGTCAATCGACTCACAAGCGACATAAACATCCACCTTGCCTCTTCCCAACTCCATGGCAACGGCGTTGCGAAGCTCCAGTTCAAGTTCTCGGTAAAGCAGAGGCAGCTTAACCGTCATGTCCATCTGCTTGCTGTTCAGTGATTTTATCTCGGCAGTAATCTTTTTGTTACACACCACAATTGTGGCTTTGCCGAAACCTGTCATCGATAGTATCATAGTAATATTTTAGTTTTTCATGCAAAAGTACTGATTTTTTCTTATTCTGCACGCATTTCATCGTTGTAACTTATCAACAATCAAAAATAAAACAAAAAAATGAGCCATATTTAATTCATAGAGTTTTATACAATAGTTTTAATTTTTATTAATCAAAACAAATAGATTCTATATTATAAATGGTTTTTTAGCGTTTGTCAATCTAATCTCATCGTTTTTTTGTAACTTTGTGGCAACTTTTGAAAAATTATGGCGAATATCCTCAATATAGAGACATCAACTAATGTATGCTCGGTAGCATTAAGTAGTGAGGGACAAATAGTTGACCACCACGAGAACTATGACGGAATGAATCATGCCACACTATTGAGCAAGTTTATCGAAGATATGCTCAACACCGCAAAACGCAAAGAGCTGAACATCGATGCTATTGCTGTAAGCATAGGGCCGGGTTCTTACACAGGTTTGCGCATTGGTTTGTCCGAGGCTAAAGGTTTAGCTTTTGGTCTTGACCTCCCGTTGATTGGTGTCAACACCCTGCAACTGCTCACCGTAACAGCAATGTTCAGAGAGTTTTTCGACGATGATGTGCTTTATGCACCAATGATTGATGCCCGTCGCATGGAAGTATATACTGCATTATATAACAATGCTTTAGACGCATTACTTGAGCCTCAACCGATGATTCTCGACGAGAGCTCGTTCTCCAACTTTCTGGACGACCATCACATCGTGATGATAGGCAACGGAGCTCAAAAAGCGCAAGACATAATTAAGCACCCTAAAGTGCAATTCATGCCCGATATCAAACCTGTAGCCATAGATATGATGGCTCTGGCTGAAAAAGCTTTCAGAGAGAGTGTTTTCATTGATGTTGCCTACTCTACTCCACTTTACTTGAAAGACTTTCAAGCCACTGTGGCCAAGAAAAAACTTTTTTAAGGCTCAAATGTCACTAATTATTTGTAACTTTGCAGCCCAATTTTGATTTAACAATATGCTAACTTATAACTCACAACTCAAGAAACTCGCTCTGCCAGAGTATGGACGAAACATCCAGCAAATGGTGGACTACTGTTGCACTATCGAAGACCGTGAAGAACGCAACAAATGCGCTCACTCTATCATCAACACTATGAGCAACTTGTTTCCACAGCTCAAGCAGGAAACCGATTATCAGCACAAGTTATGGGACCACTTGGCAATCATGAGCGACTTCACGCTTGACATCGACTATCCTTATGAGCCAATCAAGCCCGAGAACCTTAACACTAAGCCCGTACCCATCGAATATAAGCTCGAAGGCATCAAAATGCGTCACTATGGCAAGATTGTTGACCAAATGATTCAAAGTGCTTGCGACTACCCCGATGGCGAAGAGAAAGAGGCTCTTGTGATGCTCATTGCTAACCACATGAAGAAACTCATATCTCAAATCAGCAATGAGGATGTCGATGATTCCAAGATTTTTAAAGATCTGGAATTTTTCTCAAAAGGCCAGATAAAGATAGACCCAGCTACTCATTCACTTCATCAATTCAAGGTGGCACCAGCACAGCAAGCAACGTCAAAGAAGAAAAAGAAAAAATAATAATTAAAGGAAGAGGCGAGAGGGAAGAATGCATAATGTCAATGAAAGCGCCTTAGGCGCGTGAGACGTGAAACGACCTTACACTTCCCACCTTCCACCTTCCGCCAAATAACGATAAACGAAATACGGCAAGGCACAATGATAACTCGCGATGAAATAATCGCCATAGGCAAGTTCAACAAGACTCATGGCATTAACGGGGAAATATCGGCAACGATAAACGCCCCTGTTTCTATCTTGAGGAATTGCTCATGCCTTGTGTGTGACATCGACGGAATTTTTGTGCCTTTCTTCATCAAGGAATTCAGGAGCAGATCGCAAGAGACGTTTCTTCTTACCATCGACGACATCAACAACGAACAAGATGCTGCAATGCTGGTAAACAAAGACATATATGTGAAACGCAACGACTATGGCGAGACCCTTGAGGATGAAGACGAAGTGCCACTCGATTACTTCATAGGCTTCACTGCGATTGTTAACGGCAATGCCGGAACAATCGTGGAGATTAACGACTCTACTGCTAATGTGCTGTTTGTCATCGAAACCGCCGACGAAAAATCGATACTCATCCCTGCAGTGGAAGATTTCATTACTGATTTTGATTTAGTTAACAAAAAAATTAATATGGAGGTCCCCGATGAACTCCTTGACTTATAAAACCCAGAGCGATATGAATAAGTTGTTTTGTAACACAAGACTATTAGTTCTAATAGTTGCCTTGGCATGTTGCCTCCCAGTGATGGCGCAAGCCATTGTCTATAACAGCCTCGAAGAAGCTATCAACTCGCCAGTTATAAAAGACAGTAAAGTGCGAAATTCAGTTGTAGAGTATCAGTCAAGGATGGTTGATGAGCTTGTAAAAGATTATAATGTCAACTTAATGAGAAACGGAGAAGTAATCTCCATTACCATCCCTGCCGATTTGTTCTTTGAGGCAAATGCAACAGAGCTTAGCCGGAAGGCCGATGATATTCTTTACAAAATATCACAGTTCTTTAGAGTTCCAGGGTTCTATCATGCAGCACTGGCAATGTATCACGACAACACCGGCTCGCCTCAATACTGCAAAGAGCTTACCGACAAGCGAATCCACAGCATTGCCGACTGGTTCACCATCAACACTAAAAGCGGGAGATTTATTTCGGCGTTCTCGTTCGGTGACAAGTTTCCTATCCTTGAGAACAACTCAATGAATAACCGAAGAATGAACCGACGCCTTGTTATATATCTCATCCCTGACAACGTGATGTTTGACAATGCAAAGAGAAACCTATTGAATAAACGACATTAGATTTAGAGGTGACAGGGAAGAGCCGAAAATGCACAATGCATAATGCATAATGCGCAATGACTTACCCTACCACTAACCTCGATAAACGATAAACGAATAACGATAAACGAAAATGGCTATTGAAATTAAAGACTTAACAAAAAGAAGCGTCAACTACTCGCAGTGGTATAACGATCTCGTGATTAAAGCCGACCTCGCCGAGCAGTCGGCAGTGAGAGGTTGCATGGTAATCAAACCTTACGGATATGCCATCTGGGAGAAGATGCAACATGAGCTTGACAAGATGTTTAAAGCTACAGGTGTTCAAAACGCATATTTCCCTCTACTCATACCAAAATCCTTCCTAAGCCGTGAGGCCGAACATGTGGAGGGCTTTGCTAAGGAATGTGCCGTTGTAACACACCACAGGCTCATGAATGACCCAAACGGCTCGGGCGTGGTTGTTGACCCCGCTGCAAGACTTGAAGAAGAACTCATCATTCGTCCCACAAGTGAGACCATCATCTGGAATACTTATCGCAACTGGATTAGCTCCTATCGCGACCTTCCTTTACTTATCAACCAGTGGGCAAACGTAATGCGTTGGGAAATGCGCACTCGCATGTTCCTGCGCACTGCCGAGTTCTTGTGGCAAGAGGGACACACCGCTCATGCAACAAGAGAGGAAGCCGAAGCTGAGACTATTCAGATGATTAATGTCTATGCCGACTTTGCCGAGAAATTCATGGCAGTGCCTGTTATAAAAGGTGTCAAGTCTCCTAACGAACGTTTTGCCGGTGCCCTTGAAACTTACACCATCGAGGCAATGATGCAGGACGGCAAGGCTTTGCAGTCGGGCACCTCTCACTTCTTGGGACAGAACTTTGCTAAGGCATTTGACGTGAAGTTTGTCAACAAAGAGAACAAGCTTGAATATGTATGGGCCACTTCATGGGGTGTGTCAACACGCTTGATGGGTGCGCTAATTATGACTCACAGCGATGACAACGGTCTGGTGCTGCCTCCTAAGTTGGCGCCCATACAGGTAGTAATAGTTCCTATCTACAAGAACCAAGAGCAGCTCGACGAGATTAACGCCAAGGTTAACCCCATTGTGGAAAATCTCCGCGCTATGGGAATCTCGGTTAAGTATGACAATGCCGACAACAAGCGCCCCGGCTTCAAGTTTGCCGACTATGAACTCAAGGGTGTACCTGTTCGCCTCGTTCTTGGTGCTCGCGACATCGCTAACGGCACTATTGAAATTATGCGTCGCGACACGCTCGAGAAGTCGAGCGCTTCA
>CALAVD010000347.1 GCA_937892085.1 uncultured Prevotellaceae bacterium | reverse complement strand
ATCCCACAATGAACATCTACCGCTGCCTCATCCTTGACTTCAATGAAGAATTTGCGAGATTCTGAGCTGTCAAGAACAAAGCGCCTAAGTAAACGCCTTTCAATAAAATGTCATTCCCTGCCAGACACCACAACCTCCATAAAGGCGGGCTTCCAGACAAAGAATGTGCAAATATAGTATTTTTTATAATCTCAAAGAAATTTCTCTCAAAAAATCGTTACAAAAACTTATCAACACCCCTTGCACAGATGAGCGGAAAGCAGTACCTTTGGATAAATTAGGCTGCGCCTCGGAAAAATGCGATTAAGCGAGTCTAGGCATGAGCTTGCTCTATGCCTTGCGAGCGTGAGCATTTTATTTAAAAACTCAAATAAAATTTGGTTTTTCTCTCGGTTTGCACTAATTTTGCACGATGATTTCACTTACACAACACATAGAATACCTGGTGATGCGGGGCGACTGCGTGGTGGTTCCTGGTTGGGGAGCACTGGTAGCTTCCTATGAGCCAGCGAGCATCACACAAAGCCGCATCAACAGGCCATCACGACTTATTGCCTTCAACTCCAGCATCGCTCATAACGACGGACTGCTGGCAACGTCGGTGGTGCAACGTCACAACATCAGCTATGCTGAGGCGTGCAAAGTGATTGCCGACAATGTGACAGCTTTCCGACGCCAGCTGGCAACAGGCACTGAGGTGCCCTTCGGCAAATTGGGATTTTTCAAGAATGACGACCACAACAAGTTGCTCTTTACCCCCACTTTCCAAGACGAGGCAAGCGATGAGTTCTTCGGGCTGCAAAGCTTCAACTTCCCCATTCTTTCACAAATCAGTGATAACGAGCAAAGACAAGTGGCTTCCTCCATTTTCTCAAATCGAGGTTGGAAAACTGCTGCTGCAATCGCCGCGCTGGTTGGCATAGGTGCTGTGCTCTCTACTCCTGTCATTGTTGATAAGAGTATCGACACAGCGAGCCTGAACATCGCCAACGTAAAGCTCAACCCCACAGCAGTCACCGTCAAACCCGTATCGCAAGCCACTGCCGACGATAACAAGTTCACCGTAATAGACGCTCCAAGTGACGACGCACCCGAGCAGCAAGCTTTCAACGAGGGCATGCCTTGCGACGAGAACGGCGCTTACTATCTTGTCATCAACTCGTGCAAGAAGCAGCATCAGGCTCAAGCTCTCATTAAGCAATATGCCAGCAAGGGAATTAAGGCTAAAGCCATTGTTCGGGGAAACTACCATCACCTGGTAGTAGCACAGAGCAACAGCCAGCAAGAGCTGAACGATGCCAAGAAGCGACTCCCCGAAAAGTACCGCAAAGCCTGGGTGTGCAAGTAACAACAGGACACACAAAGATTATTCCTAACCCAATACATATAAAAGAACAAGCGACTGAAATTCAGCCGCTTGTTCTCTTCAATCAATGATGTCCACCAGGATGATGCCCGCCATCAGGATGGTGGTGTGGGGGCGGTGGACCTGGACGACCACTGTAAGGGTAGTCATAATAATAACCATCGTCATACCAGTATGGACTGCACGAAGTCACTGCTACCGATGCAAGAATCGACAGCAGTACCGCAACAATCAATGTCTTCTTTCTTTTCATAATTATTTATTTCATAAAAATTTTACACAGATCGGAAGAGCACACGTATGAACTCCAGTCACACTTG
>CALAVD010000346.1 GCA_937892085.1 uncultured Prevotellaceae bacterium | reverse complement strand
TTCCCAGTCCAACGGCGCTACCCACTGTTGCTGCAATAGCCCCCAAGCGAGTGGCAAAACCTGTTCTTTTTTCTTTCATAATATATAGTTATCAGTTGTCAGTTTTGAGTTTTGTATGAGGGTGTGTCAAAATGCTGAGTCTAATGAAAACTCCTCTAAGATACATTGTGTATTATGAATTATCATTGTGCATTAGTTATTTAACAAGAAAGGCGCTCATCTCGTAGAGCAGATAAATGGGCAGGAACACTATAGTCAGCGTGAACGGGTCGCCTGTGGGTGTAATGAACGCCGCAAGGATGAGCAGCACCACGATGGCATGACGATGATATTTCTTAAAGTAGCTGCGCTTCAGCACTCCCATATTCCCCAACAGCCATGCCAACAACGGCAACTCAAAGATGACACCCATGATGAAGATAAGCATCAAGAAAGTGTCCATGTAACTGTCGAGCGAGATTTGGTTGGGCACCATAGCACTCACGTGATAGTCGGCAAGGAAGCGCAATGTCACGGGAAACACCACAAAATATCCTACTGCCACTCCAAGGAAAAACATCAGGTTGCCAAAGGCGAAAGCCCGCTTTATGCCACGTTTCTCATGCTCGTAGAGAGCTGGAGCAACGAAGGTCCACATGAGATAAATCACTATAGGGAACGATATAACTAACGCCAGCCAAAACGATGTGCTCATGTGAATGAAGAACTGAGATGCCAGCTGAATGTTGATTAGCTCCACGTGAAATCCCTCGGTAGAGAACTGTGGCAAGCCAGGAATACCTGTAGTCATCTTCTCAAAGAGACGGTAAAGTACAAAGTCGCCACGACAGGGAGCAAGTATCACGTTGTCGAAGATGCTGGGCATGAGTGCAAAAAAGACTATCGCCATAGCCACAACAACCACAGCTATCTTGATTAGGACCCCTCTCAGCACGTCGAGGTGGTCCCAAAACGACATCTCCTGCAACTGTTCCTTGCTCTCCTCTTCCATCTGGAAGTAATGTTATTTGCCATTCGACTTAGTGCCTGACTTCATAGCTGGCTTAGGCTTCACCGACGACCTTGCCACGCTACTCTATGCGCTACGCACCGTATACACCAATATTACACCCGATGTGAAACAAAAAGCTACCGAGACCACTCGCAAATGGTTTCCTGACTTCAGTAGCGATACTGATGAAATAGCAATACATCAACAATAAAATAAAAATGGACGAAACTATACTCATCGACATTTGTCGTATTCACATGCCATACGGCAAATATAAAGGCTACTTGCTATGCGACCTTCCAGAACCATATTTGGCATGGTACAAAGAACAAGGTTTTCCGCAAGGACGATTGGGTATGGAGTTGGCTACTCTGTATGAGATAAAACTTAATGGACTTGAATATCTGCTCAAACCTATCAAGCAGAATATAAAAAAACACGGTTCTTTCATTTAACCGCAAAAATCTCTACAACAGACCAAGTTGCCCACTCGCG
>CALAVD010000345.1 GCA_937892085.1 uncultured Prevotellaceae bacterium | reverse complement strand
GAGTCACGCTACGCGTGAGAAATCATTCAAATTTTTTTCAAATCCAACAAATAATCAATTTGCTTGAAACCAATAAATTAAATAATGTTTGATTTGTGATGATTAGTTAGATTTCTGCGCGAAGCGCACTAAATAAGAATTATGACACACCCTCTTCGTTGTCTCACCCACAGGAGTTGTTTCTCGGAGCGAGTCTCGGACATGCATTTAAGGGCGGCAGCACTCTTCACATTGTTGATAGCCGTCACAGCGGCACGATGCGTTAATTTTTGTTCATAATAGCTTGTGAAATCAGTTAAAGTTGCCTAAAAACGTCGTCTTCTATCGGCGGCAAGGTTGGTAAAGATTTTGTAACTTTGCCATAGCAATATTCATTAAAAAACAAATCAAAAGCTATGTCAAAGACTACTGATACACAGATTGAGAAAAGCCGCAGCCTAATTGCAGGTTTGCGTAAACATGTGAGCATTAAAGGTGAGGCTGATTTCAGCGAGAAAGAGATTGCCGCTATGGAGAGCACGCTCCTGCAATTGCAGGAAGCGAGTGCCGAGGTGACCAGGCTGCGCGATGAACTCACGCCAAAAGTGAAGCGCATGAATGAGATGCTCGACGCTGTCAAGACCGCCTACAATGTGCAAAAGAAGAAACTCAAAGGCTTCTACCCCCAAGAACAATGGTTGGATTACGGCATCCCCGACAAGCGATAACACCGCATCTTTTCACGCTCAACCGACTGGAAACAGGTGACAACCATCAAAAACTCAGGCCACTTCACAAATATTTGAGGTGGCTTTCTTTGTTTCTTTTTTATTACAGCGGTGTTCATTAAACTTTTTGACCATTAGAGCAAATTGAAGAGCTTCTTATCCTAATTTTTGACCATTAGAGCTATATTTTTGACCATTAGACCGACGTTTGACTTCAAAATTCCGCCCCTTAGCTGTCCCGGCAAAAAACAAAAAAATCGGGTTAATCATCTGTTTAAAAGATGTTTAACCCGATTCATGCGGAGAGGACAAGAATATTTTTTTGGTTTCTTGAATAAAACGATGGTTGAGTGTGAGCCATTTACATTCGCCACAATTAAACATTTTTGTGGGTGTTGTCTATAACACGTCTATGACTCTCGCTCTTTCTTAAGCATGGAAACCATGTCCTCGAGGAGGGCGATACGCTTGTCTTTCTCCTCGATAATCTTCTCCAAGCCCTCGTTTTTACCTCTCAACTCGCCTATGGTCACATAGCCGACATTGTTGCGGTTTCCTACAACATTATAACCATAGCTCTTGTTCCTGTTGAAAAGGGTGTCAATGGGTATCTCGAAGAAGTCGGCAATCTTCTCCAGACGTTCTGCCGTGGGATTTCCACGAACGATATTCGTGAGACTTCCATTACTATTTACTTGAAGATAGTCAAGTAAATCTTTGGCTTTCATTCCTCGTTCAGCCAATAGTGTGTTGATAATCTGTCCGTTAT
>CALAVD010000344.1 GCA_937892085.1 uncultured Prevotellaceae bacterium | reverse complement strand
ATGTGGAGTTCTACGATGTGGCTTATACCAACGACCCGCAGATTATCCGTCAGAATCCTCGCCCCATCGCTATCAATAGCGCAATCGAGGTTGACCTCACAGGCCAGGTGTGTGCCGACAGCATTGGCACGATGATTTTCTCGAGCGTTGGAGGTCAGCACGATTTTATGTATGGAGCTGCTCTAAACCCCGAGGGCAAGACTTTCATCGCATTGCCGTCACGCACTGGCAAGGGCAAAGGCAAGATTGTGCCGACTCTCACACCAGGTGCTGGCGTGGTGACAACGAGGTTCCAGACGCAGTATGTCGTGACCGAGCATGGCATCGTTTACTTGCGCAACAAGAGCATGGCAGAGCGTGCGAGAGCGCTAATCTCCATCGCTCATCCCGACGACCGCGAGGAACTTGAGCGCGCAGCTTGCGAACGCTTCGGATACAGTTTCTTGCGCTATAAATAAGATTAAAACACATAACTGAGGGTGCGTCATGGTTTTCTATGACGCACCTTTTTAGTCTATTCTTCAAGACTATAAAACAACTCGCTCACTGCCACGTTGTATTTAGCCATTGACGTGGCTTTCTTGATGGCTTTTAGCGACTTGTGGGGAGCATTTGGCAGGAAAGTCTCCCACAGCGATTTCATCTTCAGCAGCAGCTGATGCTCGCCGCCGTTAAGTTGCTCGGAGTAGGCATCGCGCAAGCGGTTGTGGAGCTCGCAGTAGTTATCTGCTGTTGCCTTTTCACGGCATAGCATCGCAGGATCTTCGATAAGTCCGCGACCAATCATCATGCCAGCAATGCCAGGCAGTATCTTGCTCATTCGCGAGATGTCGTCGAGGTTTTTCAACTCGCCGTTGAAGATAATCGGGTAGTGGCACGACTCAACGATGGCACTGAATTCGTCGAGATTGAGCACACCTTTATACTGCTGACGTCCTGTGCGCGGATGCACAGTGATGTGGGTTGGCTCAATAATACTGAGCAATGGCAAGATGTCGCGCCACTGCGAGGGTTCGTCCCATCCCAAGCGCATCTTAACGCTGTAGGTTACATCTTCCACTTTGCGAAGGGTCTTGAAAAGTTTCTCCACCTCATCGGGATATTGCAGCAGTCCCGCCCCCTTGTGATGCAGGGCGATGGGCGGGAATGGGCATCCTAAATTGATGTCGATGGCGTGGTGCCCCATCTCTTTCAGTGTCTCGACCATGCGGAGCGCATCTTTAGGCTGGCAAGCAAGAATCTGGGGAGTGAACACTGCTACGCTGTTATTCTCTGGATTAGCATCAAAGAGGTCGCGTTTGCGTATCTCCTTATGTTCCACACGCATGAACGGTCCGAAATATCCATCGGGTCCTCCAAAAATCTCATAGTGGGCATTCCTCCAGTGGCAATCAGTAATCCCCTGAACTGGTGCCGCATAAATCTTAATGTTGTCAATCATATCATAGTCTTTTGTGCAAAATTAGTGAAAGCTTCAGAAAAAATCAAATTTATTTGTTTTTTCATTCGGCTTGCACTAATTTTTGATAAATTAGGCTGCGCCTCTTAAATAAAAATAAAAAACTTCGTTTTTGATTTTGTATTTCATTCGGCTTGCACTAATTTTGTCTCACTTTTCAGTGTTTAATGATGATTTCGATACAGAATCTAAAGGTTGAGTTCAGCGCTCGGCCATTGTTTGACAATATAAATTATGTGATCAACAAGAATGATAGAATTGCTCTTGTTGGCAAGAATGGTGCGGGAAAATCGACGATGCTCAAGATTATCGCGGGCTTGCAGGTGCCCACCGGCGGCAGTGTGTCAAAACCCGGCGATGTCACCATAGGCTACCTGCCGCAGCAGATGCGCATTGTGGATAGCTGCACGCTGCGCGAAGAGGCGGCAAAGGCCTTCGACCATGTGAAAGAACTCGACCATGAGATAGATGCAATAAATCAAGAAATTGCTGAGCGCACCGACTACGACAGTGATGACTATCAGTCGTTGCTTGAGCGGCTCTCGGAGAAGACCGACCTCAGGGTGATGATGCAGAGCGAGAATTATGAGGCTGAATTGGAGAAGACTTTGATTGGCTTAGGATTTGAGCGCAGCGATTTTGACAGACTCACCAGTGAGTTCAGTGGTGGATGGCGTATGCGTGTAGAGATTGCCAAACTGCTACTTCAGCGCCCCGATGTGTTGTTACTTGATGAGCCTACTAACCACCTTGACATTGAGTCGATACAGTGGCTGGAGCAGTTGCTGGCCACGTGGAGTGGGGCTGTAGTGTTGGTGAGTCACGACCGTGCCTTTATCAATA
>CALAVD010000343.1 GCA_937892085.1 uncultured Prevotellaceae bacterium | reverse complement strand
CTCTTTCCCTACACGACGCTCTTCCGATCTCTTGAAATACTCTCAATTGTTGAGACTGCCAAAAAACATAATAGACCCATTTACAATGCCATCCGTGCCCTGTTCTGAGCGTGGATAGACGTGACACGACTATCGCTGAACAGTTACCATTTTCATTGTTTATCTGAAAAAATCTAAAAATATTTTGCCAATCCAAAAACATGCATTAACTTAGCAAGTGAAATAAAAACCACCGAAAAAACATCTTTTTTACTCAATAATCAACAAATTAATTAACCATTTAACACAAAAAAAGCCAATGAAAAGAAAACTAATCATTGCGGCAGCAGTAATGCTGTCATGCGGCAGCCTCCTGGCACAGCCCACCTCGTGGAGCGAGCCACAGCTGCTCATCAAGGCTGAGCAGGGACTCATGGCTCCCACATGGTCGCCCGACGGCTCACAGATAGCTGTCACCGGCGACAACTTCGTAGGAATCTGGGTGGCGCAAGCCGACGGCTCCGGTCTGCACCAAGTGTCGGAGGCCACAGGCGCTGGCTACCAGATGCGCTGGGAGAGCAATCAGGAAATCCTGAGTACACCCTACTCTATCGAGAATCAGAAGCGCATGACACGCGTCGAGCGCGTCAACATCGCTACTGGTAAGATTCAAGAAGTGGCACCCGCCAACCGCAACCTCAAGCGCTCGGCAATTCTTGGAGCTACCGACGTTCTCCAAATCATGGTCGATGAGCCTCAAAGTGCCACCAGCAAGATTGCTGCACTAAGCGACTATGCCGGCAACTGGGTAATCAACCCCGCCCTCTCGCCCGACGGCACAAAAATCGCCTTCCAGATTGTGACCAAAGGTCTCTTTGTGTGCAATGCCGACGGCACAGGTCTCAAGAGCTTAGGTAAGGGGTCTCATGCGACCTGGCTCCCCGACAGCCACAACCTGATGATGACGCTCATTGCCGATGACGGTCACCGCTTCATAGGCAGCGACATCTACTGCGTGAACATTGACAGCGGCAACGCGTTCAATATCACTCCTAACAGCGAGACAATCCCCGTTACCATCGCCCTCTCGCCCGACGGCACCAAGCTTGCCTTCGACAACGACACCGATGGTGCAATCTACATTATTAACCTCAATTATTGATAGCAGCTATGAAAAACTTAATGAAAATAGCGATAGTGGCTGCTATTGGCTGCTTCGCAACAACACCTGTTGTTAACGCACAAGACACTGAGAAAGCCGACTGGGGCGACTTCAAGCTATGGATCGACCCGGGTCACAGCAAGACCGAGAACATGGGTATGTATGGCTACACCGAGGCGCAGAAGGTGCTGCGCGTGGGACTCGCAACCCGTGAATACCTCATGCAATATACCACTGCAACCCTCGACAACATTCACATGACACGTGAGGACGACCAGACAGAGGTGAGCCTTGAGGAACGCTCCGACATGGCAAACGCTTGGGGAGCCGACTTCTTCTATTCTATCCATAGTGATGCCGGTGGCAACAGCAACAGCACCCTGATGCTCTTTGGCGGATGGCGCAAAAACGGCGTGGAGATTGAAAAAACGCCTCATGGCGGCAAGGCCTACGGCGAAATCCTCACCCCCAACCTCACCAGCGTGATGTATGAGACCACCACCCGTGGAAACTGGTACGACCGCTGCTGGTATGACCCCTCACCTACCACTCACACCAACCAGTACCCCTATCTCTCGGTGAACCGCCGCACCAACATGGCATCGCTCTTGAGCGAGGGTGGTTTCCATACCCTGCCCATGCAGCAGGCGCTCAACATTAACGAGAGCTACAAGCACCTTGAAGCCTTCGGCACCTTCCGCTCCATCATGGAGTATCGCGGTCTTGACCGTCCCGAGAAGGTGATGCTCGCCGGCGTAGTGAAGAACAGCGAGAACGGCCAGCCCATCGACAACGTGAGTGTGACCTGCAACGGACAGACCATCGTCACCGACAGCTATGAGTCGATCTTCCATAACTATGTGAACAACAAAGACCTTGTACACAACGGATTCTTCCTCTTTGAAGGCTTGACTCCAGGCGAGACCTACGAACTCACCTACACCTGCCCCGGCTACACTAATGCCACAAAGACCGTGACCCTGAGCTACGACACTCAGGGCCTTGCCGGCGACAACGTGACATGGGCTAACGTGGAGCTCACTTCTAACGCTCCTGCTGTGGTGTCATCTAACAGCGTCACCAACCCCGATGCAGTGAAAATCATCAACGACATGGTGCTCACCTTCTCGCGCACCATGAACCGCGAGAGCGTGGAGCAAGCATTCTCCATCAACAATTCGGGTCGTGTGACCCTCTCATGGGACAACGACTACACCCTGCGCATTGCGCTCGGGCAATTGCTCGACGACATGAACTACACCATCACCATCGACGGCTCTATAGCACGCAACGCGCAGACCAACCAGCTGCTCGATGGTGACGCCGACGGCGTGGAAGGCGGCAACTATGTGTTTGAATTCTTAACAGTGCCTGCCGACATTGAAGCTCCTTACATCGCTAACACCACTCCAGTAGAGGGCGAGACTATGCTCTACACCTTGCGTCCCGCAATTCGTGTGGAGTTCAACGAGGAACTTGCGTGGAACGACGACGACGCCACCGATGTCATAGTGCTCGAGTGCGCCGACGGCGAGATGGTCGAGGGTATTACTACCCATGCAGTAGTGCGCGACGCTTCGGTAATCCATTTCTATCCCAATGCCGACCTCAAGCTCGACAAGACCTACCGCGTCAAGATTAACGGCACCTTCACCGACATCTCGGGCAACACCAGCAACATAACACAATACATCCGCTTCATGACCGAGTACCGTCCCGTTCTCGACTACACCATGATTGAAGATGGCTCGGTATTGAACCACTGGTGGAGTCCCGATGGCTCGGGTTCTACTACCCACACCACCTCGAAAGACGGTGTTGCTGACGCCAACTCCAACTATATTACCCTCACCAACACCGTGCCTCGCACCGACCTCACCAAATCCTACCTGATGCACTATGAGTTCAACCAGGATTGCGACGGACCTTGGCAGATCCGTGAGTACCGCAGCTACGACCAGAACCACTACAACACCGACAGCTACGACGCCGTGCTCCAGTGTGAGTTCTTCGCCGACGGCTCCAACAATCAGGTTTGCCACATGGTACGCCTCAACGGTACAGGCGCTTCAGGACTCATCCAAAATGAGCATGTAGTAATGGACTACCGCGGATGGAAGACCATGGCATTTGACATCTACAACGCCCCATTCGTGCACTTCACCGGTGAAGGCGACGAGGTTGGAGCCAGCCAAAAGTGGTGCTACGACTCGTTCTATCTGCGTCACTACAACACCGACGAGGAGTATGACGACGACGGCGAGCCACTGCCCGTTCAGGCTTGGGACGGCGACATCTTGTTTGGCAACATCAAGTATGTGCACTATGACCGCACCGCTGTGCAGACCGCATCGGTTGACGACATGCCCGCATCAACAGCCATTGCAGGCGATGTGAACGGCGACGGAGACGTAACCGCCACCGACGTGACATTGCTCTACAACGTGATGCTCAACAGCGACTACACTGGCGTTGTCAACGGCGATCAGGATGGCGACGGCAACATCACCGCAGGTGACGTCACCTTCATCTACAACATCCTCCTTGGCAACTAATCAACGCTAACTCCTCTCCCCTCTTCATCTAAGACCAGCCTTGTCACCCCACAAGGCTGGTCTTTCACAACAGCAAATCAAATAAAAATCTATAATTGTTGATAATTTCCTCACTCAATATTTTCATGAAACGAAATGATTCACTAACTTTGCACAACTTTTCAAGAAAAGGCAAAAACAATAACATTATAAAACACTATAAAACACATGGAAGTAAAAGGTAAGATTATACAGAAGTTTGACCTGCAGAGTGGCACTTCTAAGGCTGGAAACCCCTGGAAAAAGCAGAACTACCTGCTCGAGACTCTCGACAGTTTTCCTCGCAAGATTTATTTCGACTTCTTCGGTGACCGCGCCGATCAGTTCCCCCTCAACGTGGGCGATATGATAAACCTAAGTTTCGACATCGAGTGCCGCGAGTATCAGGGACGTTACTACACCGACATCCGCGGATGGAAAGCTGAGAAAATCGACGAGAGCGCACCCGTAGCCGCTCCAGCACCTACTCCCGACGCACCACCCGCACCAGCACCAGCTCCTGCTCCCGATGTAAATTTTGAGCAGACCCAAGAAGACGATCTGCCCTTCTAACCACAACAGGTCAACCTCACACCACATCATCGCCAGCAGCACCGCGCCGCTGGCGATACTTTTTGTGACAACACCTATTTCTAAAAAAAATAAAACGAGCAATATTTTTTTTGATATGATTAATAATTGTTCTACCTTTGTGCAATAAATAGTTATGTGATGAATCCAAACGAGAAAGCACTGACATCTTTCGAGACCCGGGTGAGGCAGTTAATCCTTCGTTTTCAAGAACTGAAAAAGGAGAATGAGGACCTTTATGCGGAGATAGCCAAGAACGAGCAGGCTATCCAGGAACTGCGGGATAAGTTGGAACAGGGGCAGCATGACTACGACTCACTCAAGATGGCTAAGATGATCGAGATTACAGACGGCGACCTGGATGGCGCCAAAGAGCGGTTGTCGAAGTTAATACGTGATGTCAATAAGTGCATTGCAATCCTCAGTGACGCAGAACAAGATTAGGGAAAACAAGCAACATGGCAGATCAAAGCAAACTACATATCAGGCTGCATGTCTACGATGAGGAGATTG